>PWGS01000210.1 GCA_003554505.1 Desulfonatronospira sp.
ATATGTGGGCTGCCTTTCGGGAACAAAGGCCTGATCCGGAAAATATGCGGCAGATGCATGAAGCAATGAGCGAGAAGAAGGGCGATATGCTTGTATCATTTATCGAGATGCGCAACAGCATTCATGATTTGCTGACTGACGAGCAGCGGGAAAGAGTTCGGGAATTTTACGAGCAGCGCAGGGAGTTTCGTCATGGCCCGCGCTGGGAGGGTCCTCATGGCCCGCGCTGGGAGCGTTAAGCTGAAACTACATGTACAATATGAACAGGATATGAGTTTATCATCTACGCCGTAAGACCCCGTCCTTTAAATCTGACCTTTACCCGCGCTTGAGACCGCGGGTAAAGGTCAGCCCTTCATTTAAGATGCAGCTGCAAAAATTCAGTTTTGACTTTTTGCAGCTGCATCTTTTAGAAGACACAATTTTAACAGGACCCGCAAATGAGTGAAAAAAGACAAGTTCTGCTGGGTGATCCCCTGGATCAGGGTTTAAATGGCACGGGGCAGGAAAGCAGGGGAAAGAAAGTGCAGGATTCCAGGCAGGAAGAATCCCCGGACCAGACCGGGAAAGAAGCCAGAGATCCAGGTTTTCGCCGGCGCGACAGCGGTCTGGGACAGCCCGATCCCGAGCCAGGCAGGGATCATGATGTGCGGGATGTATCTCCTGAAGAAATGCAGGAGCTTCGCCGGGAACAGGAAAAGCTCAAGAGGCAGCTGGAAGAAAAGATGCTGGACCTGGAGCGTACCGGTATCCGGATTCCCAGGGTCCTTTACAGGACGGCCCTGTGGACGGCGGTGTTTCTGGGGGCCGTTCTGGGCCTTTTGCTGGTAAGCCAGGGGGTCAGGTTTGCCGGGCAGGTGGCTGCACTGAGCATGCCCTGGAATATCCTGGCTGTAACCGGATTTGCACTTTTTACCGGGGTGATCCTGGTGGTGATCATCAAGCTTGCAGGAAGATTCCTGGCCTTTCGCAGTCTTTCCAACGTGGACATAAAAGCCTTGAAAATGCTGGCTCAGAGGCGCAGGTTCCGCTGGCTGGCCCAGCAGAAGCAGGATGAGGCCAGGGAGGCCCTGGCAGGTTATCTCAAGGATTACAAGGTAAAAGATGTTGACGCTGATGCCCTGGGACTGGACAGGCAGGAGATGGCCAGAATCGATTCCTGCCGCCAGAACCTTCTGGACAGCTACGGTCACCTGGACTCAGCTGCCTGGCTCAGGCAGATGGATGAAACTTTTGTTCATGCCCTGGACAGGGCCGCCAACAGAAGAATTCGCCTCTACAGCCGCAATGTGGGACTGGGTACGGCTGCCTCGCCCATCAAGTTCATTGATCAGTTAATTGTCCTCTACGCATCCCTCAAGCTCATAAGCGAACTCCTGCAGATCTACAACCTGCGCCCGGCCATGGGCCAGAGCGCGGCCATCCTGGCCCGGTCCATCATTCAGGCCTATCTGAGCGGAATAATCGGGGAGCATTCAGAGGCCGGGGTAGATGCTTTCGGGGATTATTACGAGAGCATCTTCGGGGAGATATCCTTTGCCACTGGAGTTTCCGCGGCCACGGATGCGGCGCGCTATGCCCTGCCCAAGGCTGGCGAGGGCGCCCTGAACGGGTTTCTGGTCTGGCGTCTGGGACGGCACGCCCGAAGGATGGTGCGGCCGCTTTAATTTTTAAACCAGCCCCTGCTCCCAGTTCCAGAGCCCGGGCCGGTCCTTGAGGGTGATTTTTCTGGGCAGAGGTTCCTTTAAGTGCAGGAGCAGGGAAAAGCCGGCCCGGCGCAGCTCGGATTCAAACTCGGTGAGATTTATCTCCCAGTTGGGATAAATATAAATATTGGCATCGCGTCTGGCAGCCCAGAAGGTTTCCTTCTTGGGGCTGATAAACGGCAGGAATGGCCTGGCCTCGGCGGCAAAAGTCCTGGAAATGGATACCGGCCAGAGCCCCCTGATAATTATACCCACCTGGATGCAGGCCTTGCCGGCCATCTGCATGAAGTCTTCCCTGGAAAGCTCGGGACTGAGCACCGCTCCTTTAAATCCCAGTTCCTGCAGGATCTTCAGCGCAGCCGGATTGGCGATGTTGGCAAAGGGACCGGCCCACAGGTTCAGCTTTTCCGGCATCTTGAACATATCCACCTGCCATACGGAGCCCAGGACAAAGTTCCGGGCGCCTTTTTTCTGCAGGCCTGTTATGATTCCCTGCCACTCTTCTTCTTCCCTGGGCCAGATCACCGGGGGCAGAAAATACCAGTTGTCCCGGACAGGACCGGAAACCGCGCCCCTTTTAGGATCCAGGCTCAAGTGAATTCCCAGGGGGCCTTTTTTGCGCGGTGCAAAGCGAAAGACCTCCAGGTGCAGGGCCCTGGAATTTTTCTTTTTGAGGGGGGCAGGCAGCTTATAAGTAAACTGGCTGGGACCGGGCCTGGTTCCGGGGTCGGGGATTTTACTTTCCAGGTCTTGGATCAGCCCGGCAAGTTCGGGTTCCAGGCGGTCAATGAGAAAAGCAGGCAGGCCCGGTCTGCAGGTCCCGGCCAGGTCGAAGCGGCCTTTACCGGGCACGTTTTTTTTGATTTTTATCAGTTTATGGCCCAGCTCTCCTTCCTGTCCCACGCGTACCAGATCCCCGGGCAAAAGCTGGATGGCCGGGTTGATATAGCTTTTACCGCGGCTTCCTTTGACTGCTCCCAGGTGTCTGCCGGATCCCGGCTCCAGGGCAGGGTTTAAGGGTACAAATGGTCTCTGGGGTAAAAAATTATAATGAGTGCTCCTGCGGCCCAGGGCCTGCTCCAGAAGTCCCCGGGCCTCTTTTTTGGTGCCTGCATCATCGGGGTTATCGCGCAAAAGCCTGTAGGCGGTGGTGGTATAAAATACGTAGTGGGCTCCCTTTTTTCGGCCCTCAATTTTCCAGGCCGACAGATTGGGTACGCTGAGCAGGGCCTTTACCAGTACATCCAGTTCCAGGTCCAGGCAGGAAAAGTAATTGCCGCGCTGTGCCTTGTAATCGTAGCTCCTGCGGCAGGGCTGCACACCCCTCCCGCGCAGGCCGCTCTTGCCTCCCAGGTAGCTGCTCCACCAGCAGCGGCCCGATACCCCGTAACACAGGGCCCCGTGCACGAATACTTCCAGCTGCAAAGGACTCTTGTCCGCAGTCTTTCTGATCTCGTCGATATCCAGCTCCCGGGGCAGAACCGCCCGGGACACCCCCAGACCTGCAAGCCGATGCAGACCGGTGCGCGAGGTCAGGGCTCCCAGGGGGGACAGGTGCATCTCGCATTTCAGGCCTGCCTGGAGGGCGATATCCACCAGGCCCGGATCGGAAAAGATAACCGCGTCCGGCTGGACAAAACGCTGCAGACGGTCCAGGAGACGCCCTGCCTTGTCCGGCTCATCCGGTTTTACCAGGGTGTTCATGGCCACGTAGACCCGGACGTTTCTCTCCCGGGCCAGCCGGCGCAGGGCGGCCAGCCGGGACCGGGAAAAGTTGTCCGCCTGGGAGCGGGCAGAAAAATGCTTGAGCCCGCAGTAGACTGCATCGGCCCCGGCGGCCAGGGCGGCCAGAAATGAGGCCTCCTGCCCGGCCGGGGCCAGGATTTCGGGTCTGATCATGTGTTGTCGGCCTTGTTTGTCAGGTTGTATTGGGTGCAAGCAAAGAAATATAGCAGTTGTTCAGGTGTTTGTCTTGTATTTTTCAGGGCGGATACCAAATGGTCTGCAAGTTGACCATGGGGGTGTTTGATTCTATATTAAAAGATAAATCAGATGCTTTTGTTCCAAGGAGGAAGAATGATCCAGAAAACATCCAGAGCCCTGGATTCGGAAATTATCAAGCAATATCTGCCCCAGGGCAAGACCATTGAAGAGATTGAAGAGAATATGGCCCCGGAAGAAAAGCGGGACCTGAAAAACAGAATAAAAGCCCTGCTCAGGGAAAAAGACTCCGTTCTGGTAGCTCATTACTATGTGTCCGGGGATCTGCAGGAACTGGCTGCCGAGACCGGGGGCTTCACTTCGGACTCCCTGGACATGGCCCGCTTCGGCAACGAACATCCTGCTTCCACCCTGGTGGTGGCCGGGGTGCGCTTCATGGGCGAGACAGCCAAGATACTCAACCCGGAGAAAAGGGTGCTCATGCCTGATCTCGAGGCCACCTGTTCCCTGGACCTGGGGTGTCCGGCAGAGGATTTTGCAGCGTTCTGCGACCAGCATCCTGACCGGACGGTTGTAGTTTACGCCAACACCAGTGCCGAGGTCAAAGCCCGTTCCCACTGGGTGGTCACCTCCAGCATAGCTGAAAAAGTGGTCAGACATCTGCATGAAAAGGGGGAAAAAATACTTTGGGCCCCGGATAAGTATCTGGGTGATTATGTTCAGTACAGAACCGGGGCTGATCTCATCTCCTGGGACGGGGCATGCGTGGTGCACGAGGAATTCAAGGCCGGGGCCCTGAAGCAGATGCGCCTGGAAAATCCCGACGTCGGGGTGCTGGTGCATCCGGAGTCGCCGAGGGAGGTCATAGAGCAGGCTGACGTGGTGGGTTCCACCACCCAGATTATCAAGGCGGCTAAGGAGTTGCCCAACAAAAAGTTCATCGTGGCTACGGACCGGGGCATTTTTCACAAAATGCGCCAGGAAGCCCCGGGCAAGGAGTTTATTCCAGCCCCCATCGCCGGGGAGACAGTGGAATGCATCGCCTGCGCCCATTGTCCCTGGATGGCCATGAACGGCCTGCAGAACCTGGCCCATACCCTGGAAACCGGGGAAAACGAGATCCATGTTGATCCGGAAACAGGGCGCCGGGCCAGGGTGGCGGTGGAGAGGATGCTGGAATTCTCCCGCAGCCTGAAAAGTCAATAGCGTCTTAACTTCACACTTCGCGCTTGCGCAGTGAAATTTCTTCCTGTTTCACCGGGGGTCAAGCGCGAAGTGTGCAACTTCTGGATACCATAGGCAATCAAGTATGCGTTTGGCAATATTTTCGGATATCCATGGCAATATGGAGGCCTTCAAGGAGGTCGTCAGGGATATCCAGGAGCAAAGAGTGCAGGAATGCTTTTTTCTGGGAGACGCCATAAGTTACGGTCCGGAATCAGACCGGGTGGTCAGACTTCTGCAGAGACTGGACGTTCACTGCGTGCTGGGCAACCATGAACTGGCCTTGATTCAAACCCATGCGAGAAACCACTTCAATTCTACAGCCAGGCAGCATTTCGCCCAGGTGGAAAGCCTCGTCTCCGAGAAATCCAGGCGGTTCATCTCCACCTGGCCAAAAATACGCCGGGAGCACGGCATGCTCCTGGTGCACGGCTGTCCCCCGGATTCAATAACCAGGTATCTTTTTGATCTGGAAGAATCCCATTTCTTCCGGATTTTTCAGGAAATGGATGATTCAGTCGCCTTTGTGGGACATACTCACGATCTGGAGCTGATCCAGGATGTAGATTCTGAGATCAGGAGGATGGAGCTGAGCAAAGGAGTCTATTTTCTTGAAGGGGGCAAGGCTGTGGTCAACGTGGGAAGCGTGGGTCAGCCCCGGGACGGGGACAACCGGGCCAAGTACGTCATCTGGGAGCCTGACACATGGCGCCTGGAGGTCCGTTTTGTTGAATACAACATTAAAAAAACAGCCGAGGGCATACTGAAGCGGGGCTTTCCGGAATTTTTTGCCCGGCGTCTGTGGTAAATTATGCGCACTCTTGGAGGATACAGACTTCTGGGCCTTCTGGGAAAAGGTGAAATGGCCCGGGTCTACAAGGTCCTGGATCCGGACACTGGCAGACTCATGGCCATGAAGGTCCTGAAACCCAGTGAGATCCTGGAAGATCTCATGGGCAGAGATCAGCTGGAAAGGCTTTTCTGGTCCGAGGCCCGGATCATGCAGGAACAGCAGAGTTCTCATGTGGTGCGCATCCATGCAGCAGGCAGGGACTGCGGCAGGGCCTTTGTTCTGCAGGAATACCTGTGCATGAACCTGGCGCTTTTAACCGGTGAGCACACAGAGGTTGAACTGCCCGCCAGGCCCCTGTCCCCGCTTCTGGCCCTGGATATTGCCGGCCAGATCCTTAAGGGGCTGGAAAGCCTGCACCGGGCCGGTGTGGGGCACAGGGACATCAAGCCGGCCAATATTCTTCTGAACAGATCCAAACAGGTCAGGATAATTGATTTCGGTCTGGCCGGAACCAGGGGTCAGATCCAGAAAGGGCCGGGGGGAATGGTCATGGGCTCGCCTTATTATGCAGCCCCGGAACAGGAAGAACACCCGGAGAAAGCTGATCCCCGGGCTGACCTCTATTCCGCCGGAGTTGTTCTTTACCGCATGGTCACCGGCAGCCTCCCCGGGATTTCCAGGCTCAAGGACCTTGATTCGGACCTGCTTGGACCGGACTGGAGCAGGTTTTTGCAGATTGCCCTGGCCCCTGATCCGGGGCAGCGCTTTTCTCATGCCCGGGCCATGCTGGCCGGACTGGAAAAGCTCAGGCAGGACTGGGAAAGCAGAAGAGAGCAGGTCTGCAGCCTGCCTCCTGATGATATGGCTGCCGGGGCTGCTGAAACCAGGACCCTGCGCAGCACCGCGGTTCGTACCGGGAGAAACCCCTGGGCTTTCAAGGATCTGAACAGGCTTCTTCAGCCCTTGTCTTATATTCAAAACAGGCTGCACAGGCTTAAGCACGGCATTCTGGACCAGGCCACCGGCCTGGTCTGGGCCGGGGAGGTATCCCGGGAGCAGTTGAGCCTGGAGCAGGCTGGAGAACTGGCGGAATCCCTGAACAGGGACGACAGCGCAGGCAGCCCTGAACACAGGTGGCGGCTGCCTACAGTGGATGAGCTGGTATCATTGATGCAGCCCAGGCACAGCCTGGAGGATTTCTGCATGCCTTCCCTGTGGCGTCTCGAGGAAAGATCCTGGCTGTGGAGCGCGGATACCCAGACCCGGAGCAGAGCCTGGATTGCCGACATGGAGCAGGGGGCGGTTTTGAGCCAGGACAGGCACTGCCTGTTTCATGTCCTGCCTGTGAGAAGGGCGGCAAAGGGAGAACTTCTTTCTGATTTTAAAGAACTATAAACTCAGTGTTGAGTCTAAAGCGTTTTCCGGCGTTTTTTTGATGATCATTTTAGCAGATGGTGAGTTATTTATTTTGAATGGTCCATAATGTCTTTTCCCCGGCGTTCCACTACCATAATCTTCGATGTCAGGGCGCTTGTCCCTGTATTTGATGCCTGCAAAAAAATCCACATACCTGTCTTCAAGGTTTACTCTTTCACAGACTATCTTTATGTTGTTTATATGCGGTTTTTCAGCAATTTTCCATACATTGTGTATGCAGCAATTTTTAAGTTGACGATAATAATAGTATAAAGCGTAAGTCTCTTCATCATCATAATACAAAAGTACATTAACATCAATCTGTCTCAATACTATCTGTCCGGGCTTCAGATCCTGCAAGCTTAATTCCAGTTCATCGTTTATTTCCATAATGGTGCCAGTCCTGTCCAGGACAGGTATTTCCTCGGCGCCTATCTCCCACCTGTCAGTATTGAAGTCCTGGTTGACTATTGATTCAGGAAGCAGATCAGGTAAGTATTTGCTGCAAAACTTCAACGCATCAGTTTTAATGGATATCTTTAGCATGTTGTCCTCCTGACAATGTGACTTCTGCGGCAGAGAAACCATTTTCTCTGCTGTTTGACTTTTAATAGATGCGTCTGCAAAAAGTCTCTTTTGCAGACGCAGTTGACGGTTGACAGTTGACCACGCTGAGAAGCGTGGCAGAAAAATCAAAGAGTTAGAACAATACGTTCAAGGGACCAAAATCAACTTTTCGACTTTTTGCAGGTGCGTCTTAATATGCTCGACCAGCTGTAAAAAAACAGCAGGGCTCCAGGATGATGTGACTGCAAAAAGTCATCTTTCCACACGAACCACGCGAAGCGCGTGGCAGGGCGCGTGGCAGGGCGCGTGGTTGATTTTTGAGTAATTCATTTCCCGACTTTTTGCAGGTGCATCCGGGATATAAGGCGCTATGCAGTCAATGCGCCTGGTCCGCAGGTATTCTATCAAAGCTTTCCGGAAGTCGATGCTGGTTTCCAGCATGTCCAGTCTTTTCAACATCCCGTTTTCGCTGATAAATCCAAGGCCTCTTATTCCGCCGCTGTTCCATTCAAGAATGTCGCCATATCGGACATTAATTTTGCCAGAAAGTTTGATATCATTTGAGCGGATCACCCTGTTTAATTTGATTAAAAGTCTTCCAAGCATCTGATTCTTGCAGTACAGCCTGGCCATATATGGAGGCCGGTCCAAGGGACCTTTAAGAAAGATATCAAGACGAAACAAGCCGTTAGCCGGGTTGTCAGCGCAATCGTAGTCCGGGCAGTCAATGCAGTTGGAACTGCTTGCCGGGAGTGCAGTATTTGTTGCAGGATGGACAGACAGAGCTGAAGTGTTCATGGCATGACTCCTTTGTCTGGTGGTAAATGTATGTTTTATCGTAACTGTTCAGCACATTTTGTGTGTACTCTTGTTCTGGCCATCGGTGTCGGGGTCGGTATCGGTATCGGCTTCCGGCTCGGAGAGCCTACAGCTCAGAGAGGTTCGATAGAAAACCGAAAAACAAAGTTGCGCGGGGCGTTCCCCAACAGCTTCGATACCGACCCCGATTCCGATACCGACCCCGATAAAACCAATTATCATGGTGAACAGTTACGTTTTCTCTATTAGCAAAACATATACCAGAGGTGAAAAAGGTGGGAATAATTCAGGCGAGGGTCCTGTTTGTCATGACAGGAGACATTTTTTTTCTCTGGACTGGATGTTTTCGGTCATAGTGTCATGACACATTAATGTTTGCAGCTCAGGATGAAATATTTTTTGTCGATAGTGGACTGACAGGGATAAGCAATACTCTGGGACCTGCTTTTTTATGGCACATTGCTGCTACATCATGGCACATTATGGCACGCAACAGGTTTATATGAGGCTTTAAAGCAGCATCCCCCTGGGCCTGAAAGTTTTTTTATGTTTGCAGATGAGTGGCTTACTCCTCAGACCCTGTCATAAAAAACAAGAAAAATTGGAACTACGCTAAAAAAAGTAGCAGGCCAAGCGTAAAAGATACAAAAAGGAAGGGATCTCATACAACCACCCCCGGCCCCTCCTTGGCTAAGGAGGGGAGCTGACACCGAGCCCGTAATGTTATACTGAGGAGCAGGCACGGTGGAATGTTGCCATGCACCGCACAAAGATAAATTTCTTCCTTTGCGATCTTCGCGCCTTTGCGTGAGAGAAAAATGGGTTGCAGGGTCAGGAAGAAGAGTGCAGCAGGCCGTGTTCATGGAGCTTGCGGTATATGGTCCGGCGGGAAATCCCCAGATTTCTTGCTGCCCTGGTCTTGTTTCCTTGCGCTTCCTGCAGGGCCTGGATAAGCATTTTCCGATCCAGGACCCCGAAATTTTTGTGGGAGCTCTCCTGCTCATGATGGTCCAGGAGTTCGCTGGGCAGGTGTTCCATACCGAGCTGTTCCCCGGGGCAGAGAAGCACCCCGTGCTCCAGGGCATGCTCCAGTTCCCGCACGTTTCCAGGCCAGGAGTGGTTCAGCAGTATACGCATGGCCCTGGGCAGTACCCTCTTGACTGGTTTGTCGAATTTTTCCGTGAAATGCCTGCAGTAATGCTCGATAAGCTGAGGTATATCCTCGCGTCTTTCCCGCAGCGGAGGGACATGGATGGACATCACCTTGAGCCGGTAATACAGATCCTTGCGAAATGTTCCCTCGTCCACCCTTTCCGCAAGGTCTGCATTGGTGGCCGCCACAACACGCACATCGGACTTGCGGGAAATGGATTCACCCACCCTTTCGTACTCTCTTTCCTGGAGAAAACGCAGGAGCTTTAATTGAATACGGGGAGAGATGTCTCCGACTTCATCCAGAAAAAGGGTGCCGCCTTCGGCTGCCTCCACCCTGCCTGTCTTGTCGAAATAGGCTCCGGTAAAAGCACCGCGGACATGTCCG
Organism: Desulfonatronospira sp.; assembly: GCA_003554505.1. Taxonomy (GTDB): domain Bacteria; phylum Desulfobacterota; class Desulfovibrionia; order Desulfovibrionales; family Desulfonatronovibrionaceae; genus Desulfonatronospira. The sequence goes on from PWGS01000210.1 coordinate 10,007, forward strand.
AAAAGCTCGCTTTCCAGAAGTTCTTCGGAAAGGGTAAGACAGTTGACTTTGATCAGCGGTTCCTGACTTCGATGGCTCAGCGCATGCAGTGCATCCACAATAAGTTCCTTTCCGGTCCCGGTTTCTCCGGTTACCAGGACAGTGGTGTCCACACCTGCAATCTGCTGGATCAGCGCGAATATATGCTGCATCTTCCTGCTGCGGCCGATTATATTGTGGAAGGACTGCATCCGCCCGGTACTCTGCAACAGGTACTGGTATCTTTCTTCGCTGTCCTTTAG
>PWGS01000066.1 GCA_003554505.1 Desulfonatronospira sp.
AAAAAGCGCGGAGACCGCTGAGAGTAGCTTTTTCTCCACTTCGGCATGCCCTGATAAGGCATGACAGTTATCCATCCTGATTATACCTGGAATTAAAATTGTATGCAGATATTGCCTTTTTTTCCTGAAGGTATTAGGCAGTCAGTTTTTTGGGTGAGGGTGTAAAATATATCTGGATCCGTGAAACTGACTTGGAGGGGGTAATGAACTGGAAAAGAGTTGTTGTGCTGTTTTTGTTCATGTGTTTCGGATACGGGGGAAGTGTCCACGCAGCCGGTTTTGCCCTTTATGAGTGGGGGGCCAGGGGAACGGCTCTCGGGGGCCCCATGATCGGCAGGGCGGACGATGCTTCGGCAGTGGCCTATAATCCTGCCGGGATAACCCAGCTTGAGGGCACCAGGACCAAGCTGGGCTTTTCCGTGGTGGCTCCGGGCGGAGACATAAAGACTACTGATGAGGCGGGGAACACTGAGACTACGAGTTTTGAGACCAACTACTGGATTCCGCCGCATGCCTTTCTGACCCACCAGCTGACTGACCAGGCCTGGCTGGGACTGGGCGTATACTCCAGATTCGGACTGGGTACCGAATATCCGGATGACTGGCCCGGCAGATACAATTCCTATTACAACAGGGTGCAGTCCCTGTCCTTCAACCCCAACCTGGCCCTGAAGCTTAGTGATTCATGGTCCATGGCATTCGGGTTTGAAGTTATGTGGTTTGACTTCAAGCAGGAGAAGGCGGTGGAGGGACAGGCTTTAGGTGTTTCGGATATTGATGCCGAAGTCCATGGCGACAGCTTTGGTTTTGGAGCAAATGTCGGACTGCACTACAAACCAAACGATACCTGGGCGGTGGGCCTGACTTACAAAAGCCGGGTAAAGCATACGGTTGACGGGGATGCAAAGTTTGACCGTCCTGCCGGGACCCCTGCAGGATTTTTCCAGAACACCTCTGCTGAGGGGGATATTACCCTGCCGGACACTTTTGGTCTGGGGGTAATGTATCGGCCCCTGGAAAGACTGACCCTGGAAGCCAATGCCATATATACCTTGTGGAGCACTTACGATGAATTGAAGATTGAATACGGTGATCCCTTGAATCCTACGGATCCCACCAGCGATGTTTCAGCAACAGATAAAGAGTGGCGTGACGTTTGGCGTTTTCAGTTCGGAGCGGAATACGACCTGACACAGCTTATAGACCTTAGACTGGGCTATGTATATGATCAGATCCCGGACCGGGACAAGTATGCCGACTACATGACCCCAACCAACGACAGGCATATCATTACCTCCGGCATCGGATTCAGCTGGGATCAGGCCAGCCTGGCCCTGTCCTATTCATACCTGTGGTTTACCAACCGCAGCATTGATGCAAGGGACGAGGATGATGTCCTGGACAGCAGGTTCAAGAACGGACATACCCACATCGGGAGTATGAGCTTCAGCTACAAGTTTTGAGTTTATGGATTATGAATTCGGGGTTGGAAGATTCTAGAATTGGGGGAAGGATCAGGGAGCAGGTGGTGTAACCCCTCATCAGTATGAGGCTCTTGTCGGGGTCGGTATCGGGATCGGCATCGGTATCGAAGGTTTTGGGTTTTTACCCCGCTTGATTTTCACTTCTATTTTTTCCGACCCTCTCCGAGCTGTAGGCTTTCCGAGCCGGAAGCCGATACCGATACCGACCCCGACCCCGATTAACAGAGCGCGAGCGAATTTTTGACAGGGAGCAGCCCAGGGGGGTTGTTCCCTGTTTTTATTTCTGGCATTAAAGGTGCAAAGGAGTATGACTATGAGCAAGGTTTATTTCTGGAACCTGCGGGCCTCGCGCAAGATGCCCTATGACCTGCGCCTGAAAAAGCTGCTGAAGAAGATCGACCTGGGCTCCATGCTGGAGCCGGGCATGCTCACCGCGGTCAAGATCCATTTCGGGGAAGGAGGCACAACCGGCTTTGTTTCCCCCCTGTGGGTCAGGCCCGTGGTGGAATTTATAAAAAAGACCGGGGCCAGGCCTTTTCTTACGGACACCAACACCCTTTACGTGGGCAACCGGGGAGAGGCCGTATCCCACCACATGCAGGCCGTTTTACATGGTTTCGACCCCAATGTGCTGGGCGCGCCGGTGATCATAGCCGACGGGCTCAGGAGCAACAACCAGAGAAAGGTCAGCTTTAAGGGCAGGCATCTATCCGAGTTTTACCTGGCAGGAGATATTCTGGATGCCGACTTCATGGTCAATGTCAGCCATTTCAAGGGACACGAACTTTCCGGCTTCGGCGGCGCCCTGAAAAACCTGGCCATGGGCTGCGCCACCAGGCAGGGCAAGATGCACCAGCATTCCGGTCTGGCTCCCAGGGTGGACGAATCCCACTGCCAGGGCTGCGGCCTGTGCATACAGGTCTGCGCATCCGGGGCTCTGACTCTTGTTGACGAGAAGGGGCGCATGGATCCGGAAAAATGCGTTGGCTGCGCGGCCTGCATTCTGGCATGCAAGACCGGGGCCCTGCAGATAAACTGGGAGACGGAAGTCGATGCCTTCCTGGAACGTATGATGGAATACTCTGCAGCTGTGCTTTCCAGGAAAAAGGAAAAATGTGTGCATATAAATTATATATTCAACGTAACACCGGACTGCGACTGCCCGGGATTCAGCGATGCCCCCCTGTGCCCGGACCTGGGGGTGCTGGCTTCACTGGATCCGGTGGCCCTGGACAGGGCCTGCCTGGACCTGGTCAACCAGGCCCAGCCCCTGTATCCCAGTGCCTTGCCCCAGGATATAAAGCCGGGCCAGGACAAGTTTACTGCTGTACATCCCAAAACCAACGGGCCTCACGCCCTGGACTATGCCCAGAAACTGGGCCTTGGATCCCAGGATTATGAACTGGCAGGAGTCTGATGCCCGGTTTACGCCAACAAAGTACTGGACATGCTGTAATGTTTTGTATTAAATTTATATTTTTGGTAACCGTTCATCACTGGTGAGGCAAATATCAGTATAATGGTGAACAGTTGCATTTTTTCAGAGATTACAAGGGAGGATGATAATCATGAGCAGGCACAAGAAGATTGAGCGTCACAAGGAAATCGACCGGCGCCGCCGCAGAAAGAAGAAGCGCCTCAAGCAGCGCAAGAAAGAAGCCATTCAGGCTGCAGGCAAGGCCTAGCCGGTTCCGGATGTTTTCTGACAGGATCTTGAACCCTGATAAGCCGGGTGCCGGCAGGTATCATGAGTCTTGACAAATTATTTTTTGGCAATAAATGACTTCTGCATTGCGCAACGCTTCTCCGCCCATGTTTTGTTCCAAACATTTCAGTGGGGCTGAGGGTCAGGCACTTAAAAAACATCAGGAAAATATATTTTCAAACCTGTCAAGGAGGAAGAAATGCCCATTTACGAGTACAGGTGCAATGACTGCCACCAGCTTTTTGAAGAGTGGCAGAAGGATTTTCAGGAACGGGAGGTCAACTGCCCCATTTGCGGGGGCGCCTCATCAAGGCTTATCTCCAATTCAGCCTTTGTGCTGAAGGGAAGCGGATGGTATGTTACGGATTACTGTAACCGCAAAAGCGAGGCCAGCAACGGAAACGGCAAAGCCACCGCCAAAACTGATGAAAGCAAGAGCGAGGTCTCTGCCGCTTCCAGTACTGACAGCAATACACAGACACCATCTGATACCACCGGCAGTTAACAATTAAAAAGGCAGCTTTAAAGCTGCCTTTTTTGAACCATAAGGGGAAGCTTAAAGCCTGCATGTTCACAGATTGAGCCAGGGCTGCATCAAATCGATTTAAACCGCCTGGAACTGTCATGATAGAAAGATATACCCGTAAGGAGATGGGTGAGCTCTGGACCCAGGAGAAAAGATTCAGGGCCTGGCTGGAAGTGGAGCTGGCCATCTGCGAGGCCTGGCATGAACTGGGTGCAATCCCGGCCCGGGACATGGAAAATATCCGCGCCAGGGCCGATTTTGACCTGGACCGTATTCTGGAAATCGAAGAGCGGACCAGGCACGACGTCATCGCCTTTCTAACAGCAGTGGAAGAAAAGGTAGGACCTTCTGCCAGGTATATCCACCTGGGATGCACTTCTTCGGATATAGTGGACACCGCCAATGCCCTGCTTCTTTACAGGGCAGGGGAGATTATTTCCAAAGCCCTTAACGGGCTTCTTCAGTCCCTGGCCCGGATATCCCACGAGTACAAGGGCCGGCTCATGATGGGGCGCACTCACGGCATACATGCCGAGCCCATCAGTTTCGGGCAGAAAATGGCCGGCTTTTATGCTGAAATGCGCAGGCACGAGGCCAGGTGGCAAAGCTCCCTGGAGCAGGTCCGGGTGGGCAAGATATCCGGTGCCGTGGGCACTTATGCCCATCTTGATCCCCGGCTGGAAGAACTGGCCTGCCGGAAGCTGGGGCTTGAGGTGGACCCGGTTTCCACCCAGATCGTACAGCGGGATCGCTATGCAGAGTATTTCACCACCCTTGCCCTGATGGCAGGGGGGATCGAGCGTCTGTGCGTGGAGCTCAGGCACTTGCAGCGCACCGAAGTGCTGGAAGCCGAAGAAGGTTTTTCCAAGGGGCAGAAGGGGTCTTCAGCCATGCCGCACAAGAAGAATCCCATCTCCGCCGAAAACCTCACCGGTCTTTCCAGGCTGGTACGCAGCAATGCTTTGGCAGCCATGGAAAACATGGCCCTGTGGCACGAACGCGATATCAGTCATTCCTCAGTGGAACGGGTGATCATGCCCGATTCCACCATCCTTATCCACTACATGCTTACCAGGCTCACAGGTCTTCTGGACAAACTGCAGGTAAATAACGCCAACATGGAACACAACCTGGGTCTTTCCATGGGGCTCTACTTTTCCCAGAGGGTGCTGCTGTCCCTGGGGGAAAAGGGTCTGGAGCGGCAGAAGGCCTATGAGCTGGTGCAGGATGATGCCATGTACTGCTGGGAGAACAAGGTGTACTTTCCTGACAGAATCCGGGAGAACCAGGAGATCCTTAAGCATCTTCCCCGGGATGAGCTGGATGCAGTCTTTGACATGGGCTACTATCTCAAACATGAAGACCTGATATTCCAGAGGGTGTTTAAATAGTGCAAACTTCAGACGCAAAGGCCAGGCTGGCTGAACTGCTTTACCACAAATCCTACCAGGAAGGGGATTTTACCCTTACCTCCGGCAAAAAAAGCGATTATTATTTCGACTGCAAGCAGACCGCCCTGCATCCCGAAGGCGCCTATCTTTTAGGGCGTATTTTCCTGGATATGCTTTATACTTATGATAAGTATCCGGAAGGGGTGGGCGGCATGACCCTGGGCGCTGATCCACTGGTGAGCGCTGTCACCGTAATGTCCTATATGGACAAACGTCCCCTTCCTGGCTTTATTGTCCGGAAAAAGGCCAAAGGGCATGGGACAGGACAATTCCTGGAGGGCATGGCCAATTTCAGGCCTGGACAAAGGGTATGTATGCTGGAGGATGTGATAACCACCGGGGGGACACTTTTATCCGCCTGTGACAGAGTCCGGGATGCCGGCCTGGAAATCGGCCCCATACTCTGCGTTCTGGACCGTGAAGAGGGCGGTGCGGAAAACATCGTCCGGGCCGGGTTTGACCTGAAATGCATATATACTCGTAAGAGCCTGCTTAGTGCAGCAAAAGGACGATAAATGCCATCATGGGGCAAGATAACCATTCTTCTGGTCCTGGCTCTGCTGCTGGCCGGCTGTCGCGGCCATAAGGCAGTAGAGTTTTTCTGGCCGGATCTGGGCGATCCATACGTGCAGACAACCAGGGACTGGACCCGGAAAGACGCCCTGCATTCAGGCCTGGATACGGAGATCATTGCCAGGGCCACCTACAAGAGCCCGGAATGGATGCAGGCCTACATAAAAAAGAGGGCCGAGGTATATGGACTGACTTCTGATGAAACAGAGGAGCTGCGTCAAAACCTGGAAGATTCCCTGAAACAGGAAACCGGTTTTTTCCTGGCTCTTGCCAAGGGGGAAAAGGCCAGGGGGAGGTTAAAGTTCGACGATCCCCTGTGGTCCATATTTCTGATGCACGAGGACAAAAAAATATATCCCCTGGAGATCCGTGAAAGCAGGGAGCCCCTGGCCAAACTGGAATCGTTCTACCCTTACGTCAACAGGTGGCAGGATCATTATGTCCTGAGGTTCCCCCCGGTAAACGGGGATTCTTTTGATCTGGTCATGTCCGGCCCCCTGGGAAGGGTTGAACTCAGCTGGTGAGGTTTTTTTGCGAGCCATTCTTTTGTTATTTCTGATCCTGGCGTGGTCCCTGCCGGCCATGGCCTGGGAACCTCTGATAACGGGCAATTCCAGGGCGCCGGAACATTTATTCGTTGTGGATAAAAAAAACCAGGCCTTTTTCGTTTTTTCCAATAAAAGTCCCTTGCGTAAAGAGTATCAATGGCAGGTCACTACCGGGGAGGCCCTGGGCGACAAGGAAGTGGAAGGGGATCTAAAGACACCTGAAGGCATATATTTCATTGAACGTCAAATAGATACCAGATATCTGGACCGCGATTTATACGGGGAGATGGGGCTGACCCTGAATTATCCCAACCCGGTGGACAGAGCCGAGGGAAAGACCGGATTCGGCATCTGGCTCCACGGCCGCGGCAAGGAGGTTGTCCCCTTTGACACAGAGGGGTGCGTGGCCATGGATATGAAGTATATGCTCAAGCTGGAGGATATGATCGAACTTCAGAACACGCCGGTGGTTATAACTTCTACCATGAGCTGGGAAGAAGGCGAGGTTGAACTGGAAAAGTCCCGGAAAATTGCGGAGCTGAGCATGCAATGGGCAGAGGCCTGGGGCGACGGAGCCGGAGAGTACTTTGACTTTTATTTTCCTGACAGGTTTGCCAGAAGCAGCGGAAAAAGTTTTTCCAGCTTCAAAAATCACAAACAGGGACTTTTCAATACCTACGACTGGATGGATGTATATTTAGAGCAGCCCAGGGTTCTGGCCGGGCCGGACTACTGGGTCAGCTATTTCGGGCAGGTATTCAATTCCCCGGGTTTTTTCTCCAGAGGCGTCAAACGTCTGTACTGGCAGAAAGACGAAGCAGGAGATTTTAAGATTGTCGGGGAAGAGTTCAGAAATCACCATAAGTCAGACCTGAAAGAAAGCTATATCCAGGACAGGGGGCAAAGGCTTGAGCAGGTGGTTGAAAAATGGCGTCAGGCCTGGCTTGATGCAGATATCGACAAGTACGCCTCATTTTATCACCCGCATGCTGTACAGGGGGAAGTAAGCGGATTGGATAATATCCTGGAAGAAAAGCGCGCGCTTTGGGGAAGGGGCTGCGAGCCGGAGGAAATTAAGATATCCGGGGTGGAGACCGACGTTGGCCGCAATAAATTTGAGGTTCGTTTCAAGCAGGAATACACAAGCCGGTCCGGATACAGCGAAAAAGGGACAACCACCCTTCATTTTGTCCCCGGTTCCGGGGGTAAGTGGCTTATTCTGCGCGAAAACCGGAAAGAGACCAGGTAGTCAATGAGCAAGACATACAGCGTCATCCTTATGCGCGATGATGCCTCAACCAAAAAATTCCGGATACGTCCTTTGTGGATCAAGTTTTTTCTGGATTTGTTCATTATTACCGGAATTGCTGCCGTGTCCGCAGGCTATTTTGCCGTTATTTTTTATCAGGAGAATAAAAAGGTCAGAGCGGATCTGGCAGTTGCAGCCAAAGACCTGGAACAAACCGCTGAGCAGCTGGAGAAAAATAAAAATATCCAGCAAATTTTCGAGACCTACGAGTCTGAAGACCTGCACTCATTCCTGGCAGTTAATGATGCCAGGCGAAACCATGCTCCAGCCGTGGATCTTAGGGAAGTTTTCGAATACGAAGACAGGGGCATTGTCGGGGTGGACAATGTCCAGGCCGGTTTTAACCGTGACAGAATGCGTGTGTGCCTTGATGTCAACAGCATGGTTGATGGAGAAACCATAAGCGGCCGCATATTTCTGCATCTCGTGAGCAGGGATGGTCACCAGGTGGACCTTGAACTGGACCATGACGAACTTGATTATGCTATATCAAGGTTCAAAAGTGTGGACGTGACCTTTGAACTGCCTGGTGGTCTAAGCCCGGAGGATATTTTCGCCCTGAGGGTCAAGGCCCGTGACGATGACGGACGCCTTCTTTACAGTGAAACTTACCCCCTTTCCCGCATCCTGGTGTAGAAATCCTTGATTCGAGTTCCGCCGGCGGTGCAAAATCTCCATTCCAGTCAGGGGGCAGGCGGAATACATGCCCCGGCCAGGCCAGCATGTAAGCATGCAGGTACATTTTTGCATATCCCCCGTCTTTACCATACCTGCTGTCGCCTATCACTGGATGGCCGCAAAGAGACAGCTGGGCTCTTATCTGGTGGGTGCGGCCGGTGATAATGCGGACTTCCACCAGGGTTTTGTCCCGTCTGGATGCAATGGACCTGACCCGGGAGAGAGCAGGCTTTCCTTCGGGGGAAGGGTGAACTTTTTCGTGGGACTTTATCAGCCTGTGCTCCAGCTTTACCCACCTCGAGGGCCACGTTCCATGAACCCATGCCAGGTAAGTCTTTTCTATCCGTTTTTTTTTCCAGATAATCTGCATGTCCTTGAGCCAGGTGTAGCTCTTGGCTGCCAGAAGAAGGCCGGAGGTTTCCTTGTCCAGTCTGTGTACCAGAGCGGGGGAAAAGTCTGCCTCGGCATAGTGCTTGCGCAGGCGAAGGACCATGTTGTCCCTGCGGGCCGAGGTTCCGGAGTGCACCGGCACTCCGGCGGGCTTGTGCAGGACAGTGAAGTCCCGGCTTTCAAAAACTATTTTCAGGTCTCCGGCCCTTTGGGGGTCATCCCCGGTCTCCGGGAAATGCGGAGGGATACGCACTGTATCTCCGGCATAGACCCGGTCGTAGGGTTTTTTTCTTTTGCTGTTGACCCGGACTTGTCCTGTCCGGATAAGGCGCATGAGCCCTGATCCGGGAAATTCCCTGCCCAGCCGTCTTTTTAGATAGGAAAAAAGCTTCTGCCCGGACTCGGTGGAGGAAACCAGGCACTGCTGCGCTGTCTGCTTCTGCATATCTTGCATGTAACTACAATTTCAGTTCAGTCATTTTATGAGTACAGCACGGTCTACTCCCCTCCTTGGTTAAGGAGGGGCCGGGGGTGGTTCGTTCTAAATGATCACTTCCTTATTATCCAGTTATTCGCATGTTCGGCTGTGCCCAGCACACACTTAAGTGGATATTTTCGGCAAAATCATTTACCGGCATCTTAAGTGAGTGCTGGATTTCAGGTCGCCGGGGTGAGAAGCTTTTAAGGATTCAGCTTCCTTACTGGTTCATCTTGTAGGCCAGGACTATGGTTCTTTGCTGCTGCATTCCGGTTATGCCCGGATGTGTATTTACACAGACCACAAGTTCTTTATTGCCGTCGCCGTCCATATCGTAGAGACCGAAGTCCTGGATGCTGGCCTTGATGCGCCGGGTGTTCCAGTGCACGTTGAGGCCCACATCGTCCCAGAACAGGGCGTGTATCTCGCCTTCGGGGAAATTGCGGTAGCGCTGGAAAACGCTGGCCAGGCGGCCGGAGAAGTGCTTGTGGGCCAGCAGCTGATACTCATCCTGCCCCTCCAGCCTGGTACTGACGAGCCTTGTGGGGATATAGTAGTAGCTTACCTCTCTTTCGCTGGGGGAGGTCTGTCCCATGCCGGGCATGGTGTCGTCTATCTCTATTCCCAGCCCTGAGCCTGAGTATCCTCCACTGGTGGTATACCGGCGGCGGCCGTCCGAGGAGGACACTTCCAAACGGTCATTTTCGGCTACCACCACCAGGTGATCGTCATCTCTGGGAAGAAAGGCGAAGTTGAATATATTGGCCCTGTCCGGCAGGGATATTCCCGGGCCCAGTTCAGGTCCCTCGCTGGTGACCATGACCTCCTGGACGGCTCCCGGCCTGAACAGCCTTGAACCGCTGGCTATTCGCTGTCCCACCAGGGCCTGCTCATAGTTTGGAGGGATTCTGGCCACGTTCATGAAAAAGGAAATCCTGCGATGCAGTTCCTGGAACTCATTGTCTTCAAAACCCAGGATATATGACCGGGCCCGCTTGTCCTGCACTGCTGAGACGATGATTTCTTTTTTTCCGTCGCGATTGGTGTCCAGGACATTGATGTTCAGATTCTGATACGTCCCGGGAGCCTCAT
>PWGS01000289.1 GCA_003554505.1 Desulfonatronospira sp.
CTGACAAAATGGACAGGTTTTCCCTATATAGCTTTGATTTAAATATCTATTAGACTGCTTGAAATATGGCGGAGCAGTAAATAAAGCATCCTTAAATTGCTCTACTTTGGAAAGAAGGGTCCACTCTTTTAAATGTTTAGACCATATATAAGTATCCCCATCAATAATATTACTTTTTATCATTGCTTCAATATTACTAGTTGTAAAAGGTCCTATAGCTTTTTTATATTTATGATTATAATACCAAAATTCCATCTATGATTTAGCCCTCCCTTTTAATATGAACCCAAAGTAGCAAACTATAAATCAAGCAATCCGCATAAATTAGCCATTAATGGTTGAAAACTACTCTTTTTAAAAAAAGTATTCCATGAACTTAAAGTAAAATATCTAAGTTTACCGGTCTATGTCAACGAGTTTTTCTGGTATTAAGAGTTTTTGCCCGGGTTTTATTAGATCGGGATTATCTATATTATTTAAACTAGCTAGCACTGGATATAATTCAGCGTCATCTAAATACTTTTCACTTATTGTAGATAATCTATCACCATCTCCAACAGTATACACAAGGTAGGTGTCCGTGGCTTCAGCTTGTTCTAATTCTTCTTCTAATTTATCCACTTCATCTTGCATATATGTTATTTCTTCCTCGGCAAACATAACACTTTCTTGCTCTTTGGAAACTTTATCCTGAGATACAGCTAGAGCAGCTTCTAATTCATCAATTCGTTTATTCGCTTCCTGATTAGTAATAAACAAATAACCACTAATCAATAATAGAGCTGCTATTGCAGCAGCAGATACTACATTGCTAAGCGCTTTAGGCTTTTTCTTTTCAGTATCCAGTGGCATTGTGGGGGGAACTGGCGGTTTTGGCTGGATAGTGGTTTCAGTTTCAAATGGAATCTTGACAATACTACCACTATGCCATCCAAAATAGCCATGCTGCCCGGCTAAAGGATCAACTACATAAGCAACTTGCCAAAGCAAATTAAAAAAATACTGGTGTATAAACTTATCGTATCCAGATAAAAATATTCCAAAACCAGGATGAGTATGGAACCAGCCAACGATAGTATAATCAGGATACTTTTCATCTTTAACTTTATTAATATAGTCCCAGGTATTGTGCGTAAAAGTAACGCTTCCTTTTGCTGCTTCAGTATAGCGCGCTTCTATTGCAGCTTTTACAAATATGCGATAATGGCCATCCTTCTCCTCATAACTACCTAAAAGCACCCCGGCTAACTCTTGAGAAGTATCGCTTAAAGAATAGTCATATATAAACTTGGCTGAAGCTTCATTCATATATGCAAAAATCTTGTTACCGTTTTTATCTTCAGCAGGTTGTTCATGCTTCTTTCCAGATAATTCTATCTCAGAATCTAAATCTTCATTATCATATTCTCTTGAATCGCTCAAACCAATCACTCCTCTTTTTAAATTACTCGGCCCGGGCTACCTCCTAACCTTTAATCATTGCTTAAAAACAAACATTCCACGGGTGTGTTTCTGTTTGTTTCTGTACCATCACCAAGGCGACCGTAGGTATTGGAACCCCAGGCCCAAAGAGTTCCATCTTCTGTTAAAGCATGACCATGGTAACCGCCAGCACTAATAGCTATGGCGTTTTGCAATCCCTCAACTTGTACCGGACTAGTTTTATTTTCGGTAGTCCCATCACCTAAACGGCCATCGCTATTAGAGCCCCAGGCCCAAACAGTACCATCACCTTTTAGGGCATAGGAGTGATAATCACCGGCACTAACAGCTACCACATTGTTTAACTCGCTCACCTGCAGCGGTTCGCTTCTACTTTGGGTGGTGCCATCACCTAATTGGCCAAAAGTATTGCTTCCCCAAGACCAAACTGTGCCACCATTCTTTACAGCCAAAGCATGGCCGCTACCAGCGCTGATCACTTTTACATTATTAAGTCCATCAACCTGTTCGGGACTGGTTACAGAAGACCAAGACTTTTCACCTTTTCCAACCTGGCCTTGACTATTAGAACCCCATGCCCAAACTCTTCCATCATTGGTTAAAGCAAGCGAAAACGAACTCCCTCCACTAACTGTCTTGACATCACCAAGACCGCTTACTTGAACCGGCACATTTCTATCTGTCTGGGAGCCATCACCCAATTGTCCATGTGCATTGTAACCCCAAGCCCAGAGGGTTCCATCATTTTTCACAGCTAAAGAATGGGAATTACCGGCACCAAGTGACTTAACATTACTTAGGGTATGAACTTTTACCGGATTACCCTTGTCCTTGGCACTACCATCACCCAGCTGTCCTTTAGAATTATTTCCCCAGGCCCAAACATAGCCCTCATTCGTTACTGCCAGGGAATGAAACCGGCCAGATTTAACAGTTTCAGTTACATCTAAGTCGGGAACCTGGATGGGTTCAAGATAACGATCTTTCATTAATCCATCTCTATTCCAATTACCTAGCTGGCCTTGATTATTGCTTCCCCATGCGCTGATTTTACCATCTTCTCTTAAAGCAAGCGTATGTGATTCCCCACTACTAATCATTACCTCTGTTAAATCATCTATTTCTTTATCAGGTACCAGTTCTGGTTCCGGCTCTGGTTCAGGTTCTGGTTCTGGTTCAACTTCGGTTTCTTCTTTTGTAACCTTAACCACCGCCGAATCCTCAAGGGGCTCCATCATGCCCCCATGTTTCATAATCATAGTACTTGCTGTAACTTCATACTCGCCTTCAATATCACTATCACTACGATAGAAGCCATCTTCATCAATATTACCGCCACCTGATACTTCCCAGTTAATCTTGTTTATACTAAGCGATTCACCTTCCTTGTTTTCAACAATTGCATCAAACTGAGTACTTTCCCCGGATGCAATTTCAGCTTCTTCAGGCATAACACTCAGTTGTGGAGCGGTACGTACGTAAAAAACTTTCTCATGTTCAGTTTCATCAGCAATAGCATATATGACTTGAGCAACAAATAATTCGGCAGTACGGGCAAATCTCCACCATATATTGCCAAGCAGGTCAATTAAAAACTGCTCTCCTTGTTTTGCGGCCCATTCTCGAGTTATATCCCAAAAATAGCCGGCAAGTCTATAAGCACCCCCCATATAACTGGCTTCTTGCCACTCTTCTTCTTCCAAACGTTGAGAATCTTCCCGCAAGTATTCATAAAGAGATACTAAAGCTGCCAATTCATCACGTTCCTCCAATAATTCCGGACCGATTGGCCAAGGCAAAGGGTCCCCCGTCGCCAAGCGGTGCAATGCATCTATCCAAGTCATAGCTATAGCATCCCAACTGGAAGCTGATAACATTAACGAGCTTTCGCCGCCAACACCATAAAAAGTATAAACTAGATCTTTTTGCTCATTAGGCGCAAGATACCCCTGCCGAGAAGTAAAACGGTTGAAATGCCAATCACCGGGTGCTTCCACAGAAAGCTGGTTTACCCCTGAAGAGGCCTCCAAAGAATACCAGGGGCTACTACCAAATCCCATAATTAAGCCCTCTACTGCCTCCAATTTAACTATTACTTCTGCATGCCCCTCTTCGGTTATAGAGGTCTCTTGCGAATCGGAAAACAAAGGGGAATTTTCGTCTATTTTATGAAAGACCGCCACTACAAAGCTGCTCAATTCTTCAACTTGTAATTGAATCTCTTGATCGGAAACTTCTACAAGTCCACCAGGCAAGCCAAAACCGTCTTGCCCCTCATAGAGGATCATAGTTTTCTCAGTATCAAGATCAGCAGGAATTAAAAAGTTAAGTTCAACCGGCGGGTGTTCAGGTAGCTCAGCTTCGGTATAAATCTCAATATCATAAGCACCATGTATTTCAAGGATGCCATCTTTTTCCGGTTCTTCATAGGAAGTTGCTTTCAATCGAAGTTCAGCATCCATATCTTGCTCTATTGGCCTAACCTCAATCTCTAATCCAGCAGGAGAAGTATATGCAACACCTTCAGCAGTAGAAAAATTTATATGTTCATGGTCTTCTGCAGCAGACTTTTGCTCTGTAAAAAAATCACCAAAAAGAAAAACTCCGGCGCCCCCACCTACAAAAAGGATAACAAGTACAGCTACAACACCTGCAAGTAAACCTTTTCTATTTTTTCTCTTTTTAGTTGATGAATATTCGGGAGGGGTGCCAGCTATATCGAAAGTTGATCGGTTATCCACACCCTGGTAATTATAACTATGTTGGCGAGCAGATTCCGAAAATGTTCTTTTATTAGAAGTTGACCAGGATCCTGATTTAAGGGTTATTCCTTCTTGCTCTTCCGGTGATAAAGCTTCGTAGTCTAGATTTATGCTAACCTCTTTTTGGGCTTGATCAGAATTCGCCTCTTCTGATAGGTCTTTTACCTCAAGTTTTTCTTTCTTGTTTCTTTCTTTTTCAGAGTCGTCTGTATCCAAATCCTCAAGGTTGATTTCAATTTTTTTACGCTTTTTGGGATCTTCCATCCGCCCCACCACCCGATTATCATCTAGCTATCCTAAGCTTCTTTACACTTCATGCGTCACATTATTCAATTTGTTTTGTTACCCTGCCATCTTTTAAAGTTTTATAAAGATATCCATCAACATCATCATTTTGGTAGTAAACCCACTCATCAATAACATTTATTGCCCGGAATCCATCGTTGTTAACCCTGACTTTATCACTGCCATCAGTCCTTATTTTGAATATTCTTTTATCACTATCGTAGTTTCGATAATAAATCCAATCTCCTTTTCGAGCAACCAATCCATCATTTACTACATTTTCAGTTGTGTTGCCAACTATATATTCCATAGTAACGAGGTGTAAATTTTTGGAGAATTCTTCAACTAAGTAATTCCCTCCTAAAAGAATCAGGCAAAAAATAATTAACAAAAATAAGGTAGTTTTAGTGAAGCTAAAAACTACCTTGTCGATATTCATCAACTTCAATGACTTGCGTATTCATAAGCATATCACCAAGCCGGTGCCCCTTCCCATGAAATAGGACTATTGTTTCATCGATTCCACTAAGCACACTACCTATTAAATTACGAACTACAGAATTGCCTTTTGTACAAGGGCGATTATCCTCTATCCTTACCACCATTAAGCCCAACATTTTTTTGCCTATGCTTTGGCCGTTACCTAAACCATCACGAATTAAAAACCATATCAATGGTATAAAGAAAAATAATACTGAAAATATAAAAATCATTATATAGCTTCCTGATCCTGCTCTTCCATAGATTATTTGGGGCAATGATGAATATATTATCACCACGCCAATACCTGCCACAATAAATAGAATAAAGCTATCCACAAGATATGCCAAAATACGTTTGCCAATATTTGATTTGGGATAATCAAGGGCACCACTTGAAGCAACCCTTGATCCTGATTGATAAGAACGCGAGCTTGATGGGCTTGCTACTCCTGATTGAGAATAACTATAACTGGACACAGATCTTTTAGGTCGATCTTGTTCTTTAGGTAAATCAATATCTATCTTACTTGATTTTTGTGATGATTCATCATCTAAATCCTCCAGGTCAATGTCGATTTTATCTGACCTTTTACGTTTATCCATTCTTTACACCTCACTTTAAAATTTGATTTGACAGTATGTACCGTTCTGGAAGATATATGACTGTTTCTTCTTTTTTTCCACTTGCCAATTATATGCTCAATATACTTCATCAAACGAGACAGCTTGATTGCTCACCTCCTCAGGCACTTCAATGCTATCTATGGGATCAAACTCCAAATAATCAAATACCATTATTTGGTTCATGCTAAAGTCTTCACCTTCACTTACCGCGTCAATGTTGAAATACATTTTACTTTCCGTTGGTAAATAGGTGTCCTGATCAACTGTTATGCTATAGGTTATATCTGATATATTCATTCCTCTTATGAACCCCTCCATCTCAGGATCATGCAAAAACTCCGCACCGATTTGCACTTCAAATTCTTCTTCAATCTGTTTAGCAAAATCACCGTTTTCATCTTTATAAGTCAACTCATAATGTTCATCTTCTATTTTCATGTTTACATCTTTTTTGTTTGCCAAACGTAGCATATAAATATATTCAAAAGGATCCTTATAAAATTTCAGTAAGGGTAACATCTACAAATAAATCTTCTTTAACCCAACCGTAATCTGGTAGATCCATATATAGAGTGTCGTCAGCTATGTACATTATTGTATCCACTTTCACATCTGCGACATTCACAAACTACACCACTCTCATCATAAAATAAATTGCAATCTCAATTTCACATATTGACTCAAATATTGAACCTAAATTCGAGCGATAAAAAAGTAAGCTAAGATGGGTGTTAATAATTCTTGATGCATTAGTCTAAGTGCAGATAAAAATTTTTTCTATATTAAAGCTTAATTTCCTTTAAAAAATCAGGTTTACTTTATCATTCATAATATTACTCCTTTTTATAAATTCTATCAGGGGTGTTATTTTCATAGCTATTATTATCAGGGGAAGATAATACTATCGAGGAATCATCGTCCACCCAAATAGCCCCGCCTTTATTTGACGCAATGTTGCCTTGAAATATGTTTTTTTCTATAGTTGCCATTGCACCCTCATTAACATGAATACCGCCGCCATCTGCATCTGCCTTATTGTTATTAATTTTGTTTTCTGTAATAATTACATTTTCGTTTTGGCGAGCAAAGATTCCTGCCCCCATGTAGGCATGATTAGAAGCTATCTTATTTCTACTAATCTTGGCATCTGACATGTGAGCTACATATATTCCTCCGCCCCAATTGCCTGAATAGTTTTCTATGATCTGGTTATCTTTTATATCAGTTGAGCACATCATTGCAACCATAATTCCTCCTCCAATATCAGAGGCGCTGTTATTTTCAATTAAATTAGCTGTAATTTGTGGGTTAGAGCGGTACCAAACAAGGATGCCACCGGCAAAGGTATCTGAGTAATTATTGATGATGGCATTGTTTTTTATAATAGGAGATGAATTGTCCAAAATAGCAATACCACCCCCTGCTCCTAAAACATCTGATGTGACATCTTCAACCTTATTTTCTACAATAATGTTATTAGTTATTGTAGGATCGCTATTACCGGTTATATAAATACCACCACCGTACTGCCTTTCAAATTCAAGTTGTGAGCCACCATAGGAGGTTATTTGATAGCTATCTTGAGTTCCTATTCCACCAGTTATGGTGAGACCAGCTAAATATGAATTATTGCTCTCTCCATTCTCGAAAGTAACCACCGAACCTTCTCCATCCCCTTTAATAACTGTGTTAGCTACAACTTCAGGACTTTCTGGATCCTTACTTCGAAGTATAATATCTTTGCCCTTAAAATCAATTGTTTCTTCATAAACACCTTCTGAGACCACAATAATATCTCCATTAGAGGCATTATCTATTGCAGATTGGATGTTGTTGTAATCATCTGGAACTTTGATATTGCCATTATCTTGAATAGCCCTATCGTCTGTTGTATCTGCCATGCTGAGTCCGGCAAAAATAATAAGTATTAAGGAACCCATTAACCCAAAAATAGCAAAATTTCTTTTACAACGAACTTGAAACAGGCCTATAATTGCCAAGAATAGCGTAAATAAAGGAGCTAATATAATAATCCCGTAATCTACATCATTTAACAAAAAAAGCAAAGCACCAATGATAACACCAAAAAAAGATAAAATACCTGTTGTAGTTTCATTCTTATTATCATCAAAAGAACCTTCATTAGAATGGTCTTCAACTCCATGAATATCTTCCGTTTCTAGATTAATTTTTTTATTTTGATGACTATTCTCACTAAAAGCAACTTCCCCATTTTCAATTAGCGAATACTTTTTGCTATCACAGCCAAAAGTAGTACACTGGGTATTTTCATTCCAACAATCTTTATGGTGGGGGATCTTACAATCAACGCAAATAACTATATCAGAGTGCTGTTTAATGGGAAACTGACAATACGGACAAGTTATACCCACATAACTCTTAGACATAAATAATATACCCCTCAATAATTAGTATTGCAGATTTTTTTGCCAGTCTTCCAGAATATTGGATATGCAATCGAAAATTAAACAAAGCAGCACTTTGCAAAATCAGGTTAGAGCAATATACAAAAATATGCATATCCGTTATATTTATTGGATTTATAATGTTAAATAATAATTTATAATTCTACCGACAAACTGTTCTTTATAGGCAATAATTTTACCCTTTTCACTTTCATTATTTTTCTCAGTTTCAATTCTACTCCACTTAGGAATTCTAACAATCCGACTTCCATACCATCCAAAGAAAGCTTTTTCAGCTATTATAGGATCTACAACATATGCAACCTGCCACGGAAAACTAAAAAAGTTTTTCTGAATGAATAAGTCCGACTTTGAGAGAAATACTCCCAGTCTAGGATGAGTATGAAACCAACCAATTACTTTTTTATCAGGAAAGTCATTATCTCTAATGTTATTTATATGCTCCCAAGTTTTGTGGGTGAATTTTAAATTAAACTTCGTACTCTCGGTAAAAGTAGCTATTATGCCAATATCTATTGATAATTGGTAGGAATCACTATATTCAAAATAACTACCCATTAATATGCCACCAAGTTCACGCGAAGTATCACTTCGAGCATATTGGTCTATTTTTTTCTCAAGATCATAATTAATATTAACTATAGGCTTCTTCTTTTTACAGGCATCTTTACTAACCTGGCCTTTTTGTCCACGATTATTTTTTAAAACAATATCTAGGTCTAAATTGTCATCTAGGTTATGAAAGTTATTTTCCACAGATTATCACCTTTAGAAACATATTATGCATGCAGGAGTTACATTTATTTTAAGGCATTATTCTAAATTTTCCGTTTAAACTTTGCAATCAACAATTACATATCCGTATGAATTCTATTAATTCTTGTTGTTTGTTGAATTCATAATCACAAATCACCTAATTTCTCGCAGCTTATATTTTTTAATTTATGCCTTTACTACGCGAGATAGCCAATATAACCGAAAATAAAATGATCAATAGAACAGCAATTATAAAGTAATAAATATGGCTATCATCAATTAGATCGAGTGGAATAGTTTGTTCATCAGTAATCGCTTTATCACCATGTTCATTTATATTAACTTTTTGCAATTCAACCTGTAGGTGTACCTCTTTTAACCCGATTGCGCTCATCCTCTGCTTTGCTGGCGTTGTATCGATCATATATTCTATTTCGATATCATCTGGAACAGAAATCCACTCAGGACCACCACCGGGAATATTACCACTTGCCCTGGCTCCTGGGATTTCAATAAGATATTCTCCTGATTTATAATCCATCCCCACTTTTTCACCACTGGTAGAATATACTTTTAAATCAACATCAAAAATTTCATTGATAAAATCATAATTTAATAAAGCATCTTTACCATTAACAAATGAATCAGGAGTGGTTAAAAACATTCGGTAAATATTCCTGCTTTTTGGCTTATGCTTCTTGATCTCAATCTCCATCCCCGTATCACTTTTTCTTGCTGAATATTTAGCTCCAGCCAGATCACAAACATAACTTTCTCCTGTAGTCAGGGTTGGAGTGAAAGCATTGGTTTGCTTTTTGTGTAAATATTTTTTTTGATCATAAATTGCATACATTTCCGAACGTCCGTTAATATCCTTTTGCACATAAATCAAAACTCCTGGCTCATCAGCTAGCTGATTTTCAGATACATACCATGCAGGCCACCGGTCTTTTTGTTCAACCTCATGAGAAGGATGTCTTCCCTCAAATATATAATACGGTTGCAGTTTATCATCAGTCTCGTGCCGTAATACTGAATCACCTGCTTCAAGGTTATTAATAACATCAATTGTGTACAACCCGTAAGCATTATTATTTATAGTTTTCCAGTTAAGCCATCCCGCATCAACTTTATTATAGGAGATAATTGATGGAGGTGGATTAATGTTACTACCTGCACCCATTACCCCCCATGGTCCAACTTCACCTCTAGACCATTCATAATCGGCCTCACTATAATAATCAGCCCACTTAAAGAGCGCATGTCCAAGCTCGTGTGCCCAAACAGAAAATGGTTCACTGTCAGAAGTAAAAACCATATTTGTAGGACTAATACCTTCGTCGCTAGCACCACTCTGAGGAACAAA
>PWGS01000065.1 GCA_003554505.1 Desulfonatronospira sp.
AAGCAATTATGAGGAGGCGTATCTTAATACGGTGACGAATAATTGTGCAGATTGACCACGCGAGGCGCGTGGCAGGCTCAGCCAAAAGGAAAAAGAACCGTTTCCGGATGAAAACTAACTAAACCAGGCGTTCAGGCCGGGCGAAGATTTTAATTTCTAAAGTAATCAGGAGCTAAGATGGCAGGCCCGCCAAAGATCATTCATTTCCCCTACATGCATGAAGAACTGATTTTACCTGGACTCAGGTCCATGGGGCTTTTTTTGAATCCCGGGATCATGGATCCGCGGGATCCATTATTTACGCCGGAGGACCTGGTTCTTGATCAGGGACAGTCACAGTATTTCCTGGACCAGTGCCGGCAATTCGGGGAGCAGTTCAGGAAGACCTCGGATATGACTCATCTGGGCATGGCTCAGATGGAGGACTTTTATACAGGCAGCACCCAGTCCATTCAATACGAGCTTTCCACCTACGGTAAAAACGAGGTGTCCAGGGACACCCGTCAGGAAGACCTCCTCCAGGCCCAGCAGTACCTGCTCCTCAACTTCGCCCTTGAGGAAAGACTGCTGGAACTCAACAGAATTGATGCGGATCTGAGCCGCTCCTGGAGCAGTTTTGATGAATCCCTGGGGATCGATGATGAAGAGGAGCGTTTTCAGAACATGGAAAGACAGCCCATCGGCGCGGATATAAACACCGGTCACTGGCAGAAACTGCTTAAAGCCTATACTGCTTTTCTGCCTCCAGAGGGGATGTTACTGATCCATGAGGAATCAGTGTGCCGGGAGCTGGAGGAATACGGGGTATCCTGGCAAAAGCAGGATCCAGGCCGCTTTTTGCCCGGCCTTGCTGATGGGAGTGGATTGGATATCTATTACGCCCCCTTAACCCTTGATAAAATCAGCATAAAGAAACAGGCAGTTCCCCGGGAGGTGAAACTGCTCAGGGCGGTGTGCTCAACCAACAGCCTTCATAAACCAAAGGAGGAGGGATGAGTCAGGCTGGTATCGGAAAAAAAATAAAGAAGAACAGTGAGATGGAAGAGATGAGCCTGGATGACCTGGCCAGGCGCAGCGGTCTGGATACTGATTTTATCCGTTCAGTTGAGGAAAACGATGTGTATCCTTCTCTGGGGCCGCTTTTAAAAATTGCCAGAGGTCTGGGGGTCAGACTGGGAACTTTTCTGGATGATACTGTGGTCCAGGATCCTCTTATAGTCAGGGAAAAAGACAGACAGGAAGAACTGACCATGCTCAAGGGGAAGGAAAAACCTGCAACTCTGCGATTTTATTCCCTGGGAAAAGGCAAAGGCGACCGCAAAATGGAACCTTTCTTCATTGAAGTCCTGCCTGAGTCGGCCCAGGAGAAAAAACTTTCCTCCCATGAGGGTGAAGAGTTCATCGCAGTCGTCTCCGGGCAGGTAGAACTTGCTTACGGCCATGAAACGTATGTTCTGAACGCCGGTGACAGTGTCTACTATAACTCCATAGTGCCCCATAACGTAGCAGCCGCGAGCGAGAGCCCGGCCAAAATTTACGCCGTACTCTATTTTCCGGAATAGGTCCGTGCAGCACCCGGCAATACCTGGAGAGGAATTATGTGGGACCAGTCTTTAAGGGAAATAACCCTGGGTACGCTTCTGGATGAAGCTGTAGAGAGTTTTCCTGATAATGATGCAGTGGTGTATGTTGACCGGGATTTTCGCCTGACATACAGGGAATTTTCCCACGTGGTGGATCAGATGGCCAAGGGGCTTATGACTCTGGGGGTGAAAAAGGGCGAGAAAGTAGCAGTCTGGGCCAGCAACGTCCCGCACTGGGTGGCTCTGCAGTTTGCTACAGCCAAGATAGGGGCCGTACTGCTCACCATCAATACTTATTATAAAAAGCATGAACTGAGCTATTTGCTCAAGCAGTCCGAGGCTGAAAATATATTCATAATAGACGGCTTCCGGGATACCGACTATATCCAGATTCTGTACGATCTGGTCCCGGAGCTTCGCACCCAGACCAGAGGGTACCTGAGTAATGAAAATTTCCCTCACCTGAAAAGGGTTTTTTTCCTGGGGCAGGAAAAGCACCGGGGGATGTATTCACTGCCGGAGCTTCTGGCATTGGGAGGCATGACCGGTGACAGGGATTACCAGGCGCGTCAGAGGGAGCTTGATCCCCACGATGTGGTTAATATGCAGTACACCTCCGGCACCACAGGATTCCCCAAGGGGGTGATGCTCACCCACTACAATATCGCCAATAACGGCTACTGGATAGGAGAGCATCAGAAACTGCCTCACAGGGATCGCATCTGCCTGCCTGTTCCGCTGTTTCACTGTTTCGGGTGTGTACTGGGAGTGCTTGCGGCTGTAAGTCATGCCAGCACCATGGTCATACTTGAGGGTTTTAATCCCCTGATGGTCATGACCTCCGTGGAAGCCGAAAGATGTACCGCCCTTTACGGTGTGCCCACCATGTTCATAGCTGTCCTGGATCACCGCATGTTCTCCAAGTTTGACTACAGCTCTTTGCGTCCCGGGATCATGGCCGGTTCTCCATGCCCGGTAAAGGTCATGCGTCAGGTGATGGACAAGATGAACATGAGCGAGGTGACCATATGCTACGGTCTGACCGAGACCTCTCCGGTGATGACCCAGACCCGCACCGACGATGACATCCGCAGAAAAACCGAGACAGTGGGCAGGCCCATGCCCGAGATAGAGGTGCAGGTGGTGGATCCGGAAACCAACAGGACCGTTGGCCCCGGGGAACAGGGGGAAGTCTGCTGCCGGGGCTACAATGTCATGCGCGGTTACTACAATATGCCCGAAGAAACCCGCAGGACCATTGATGCTGACGGTTGGCTGCATTCCGGGGATCTCGGGGTCATGGACGAAGATGGATACCTGAGCATCACCGGGCGTCTCAAGGATATGATCATCAGGGGCGGGGAAAATGTTTACCCCAGGGAAATTGAAGAGTTTCTCTATACCATGGAAGGGGTGCGCGATGTGCAGGTGGTGGGAGTTCCCAGCAGCAGATACGGAGAAGAGGGGGGGGCTTTTGTCATCCTCAAGGATGGATATGACTACGCTCCCGAAGATGTCAGAGATTTCTGCCGGGGTAAGATTGCCAGATACAAGACTCCCAAGTATGTTGCCTTTGTGGATGAATATCCCATGACAGCCAGCGGCAAGGTTCAGAAGTACAGGCTGCGTGAAATGGCGGCAGAGCTTTTCCCCCAGGCTATGAGATGATCATAACTGATTAAATTCAAGAACAGGGAGTTTTTTTGATAGTCTGCAATTCGTTGAGTTCCATGAGCTTAAGCGGCCTTCAAGGGGTGATATTCGACTGTGATGGAGTACTATTCGATTCCAGGGAAGTAAACATTCACTTTTATAACCGCATCCTGGATTATTTTGGACTGGGGCCCATGAACAGCGACCAAGAGGAGTTCGTGCACATGCACTCGGTAATGGACTCCCTGCGGTACATTCTGCCCCCAAAATGTCTGGATCGCCTGGACGAGGTGCGCAGGCATGTAAATTACAAGGAGCTTCTTCCATACATGCGCATGGAAGAGGGGGTGCCGGACCTGCTGGACCTGCTCCGCAGCAAGGGATTGCGCATTGCCATAAACACCAACCGCACCACCACCATGGATCTGCTGCTGCAGATGCATGGTCTTGCGGACTTTTTCTGGCCGGTTATGACCGCCGGACAGGTGAGCAGGCCCAAGCCCCATCCTGAAAGCATGTACAGGATACTGGAGATGTGGTCGGTATCTCCCGCAAGTGTTGCATTTATAGGTGATTCCATGGTGGATCAGGCCACTGCCGGAAGTTCAGGCGTGCCGTTCTGGGCCTATAAAAATCAGTATCTCGAGGGAGAGATGTTGATTCCGGCCTTCTGGACCCTGAGGGAATTCATTGCAGGCCGGCTTTAAGCCTGCCCTCCCTTCAGTATAAGTTTTTGAAACAGGACTGCTGTTTTATTTTGCAGCCCACTGAACCGGCAAAACTTTAACGGAGGATAGATGAGCGTGTTAGCCAATTTTTTGATGGCCCTGGTAAGCGTTTTCGACACACTGCTTACCCTCTACTTCTGGATTGTGATTATTTCCGCTTTGTTGACCTGGGTCCAGCCCGACCCTTACAATCCCATAGTAAGGGTCCTGCGCAACCTCACTGAACCGGTGCTGCACCGGGTGAGGACCTGGCTGCCTTTTGTAAATATTGGAGGAGTTGACCTGTCTCCCATTGTGGTGCTGGTAGGTATACAGTTCATCAAGATTTTCGTGGTCCAGTCCCTTTACCAGGCTGTATCCGGCATGGGCTGATGAAATTTTCGTCGAAGCCTCTTTTGATAACCGGAATTGGCCGGAAGCCTGATGCTTCCGGCTTTTTCCCTTTTTTTCCGGAAGGGGGAGCAATGGACATTACCAAAATTGATATCCTGAATAAAAAGTTTTCCACGGCTGTACTGGGCTATAAAAAGAATGACGTGGAAATGTTCCTGCAGGAAGTGGCTGATTATGTAGGGGAACTGACTGAAAAAAAATCACAGCTGGACCAGGACATAAAACATCTGGAAGAGAAGCTGCAGGAGCACAAAAGCAGGGAAGAAGTGCTGCAGAATACTTTGCTCACAACCCAGAAAATGACTGACGACATCAAGGCCAATGCCAACAAACAGGCCAAGATCATCGTCCAGGAGGCCCAGTCCAAGGCCGAGGATATACTAAGACAGGCGCACAAGAGACTGGCCCAGATTCACGAGGACATATCAGAACTTAAAAAGCAGCGGGGTCATTTTGAGATCAAGCTCAGGTCCATGATTGAATCACATCTGAAGCTGCTGGAATCTCATGACGATGAACACACGCATCTGGAAGAGGCTGAGTCCAAACTGAAGTTCCTTCAGAAATCTTGATCCCAGAGTAATAAAATTGGTCTGGACTTGCCTGGCAAAGCTCTGATAAGCTATATTGACATCAGTATGCAGTTTCTGGAGAAATTGGAACCGGACATGTGGCTTTTAAGGGTCACCGTGAAGCCGGGAGCAGGCAGGGATGAGGTTCTGGGCCTTCATGCAGGTCGCATAAAGGTATCTGTCAAGGCTCCTCCGGTTGATGGCAGGGCCAACAAGGCCTTGTGTATTTTCATATCCAGAACTCTGGGAGTCGGGAAGAAACAGGTATGGATACAAAGGGGACTGCGGAGCAGAAACAAAGATGTAGTTGTAAGCGGTGTTCCGGGAACGGTCTTTAATGCCTTAAAGGATGCGCCTGCAAAAAGTCATTTTGCAGGCACGGATGACAGATGACGGATGACAGATGACCACGCTAAGAGGCGTGGCAGGCAGAAGAAATCAAAGGGTTACGAAATGCCATTTCTTAAAATGGTCCTGCTAGGGGACTTTTTGCAGTTGCATCTTAAAGCATAGACAATAACTAAACTAAGGAGGTCATAAATGGAGCAATATGAAAAGGATCTGCTTGCCAAATACAGTGAAGGTGATGAAGAACTGAAAAAACTGTTGGAGCACCACCAGATGTATGAAAAACAGCTGGAACGCTATGAAAACAAACATTTTCTTACCCCCAGCGAGGAAAGGGAAGTAAGAGAGATAAAAAAGAAAAAACTTGCAGGAAAGACCAGAATGCACGCTATACTGGATAATTACAAAGCCAAGGAGGGCAAATAACATGGAGCTCACCGGAGCTCAGATCCTGCTTGAGAGCCTTAAGCAGGAGGGCGTAAAACACATTTTCGGGTTTCCGGGGGGGGCAGTCATTGACATTTACGATGAGCTGCCCAAGTCATCAATCCAGCATTTTCTGGTGCGACATGAGCAGGGCGCTGTACACGCGGCTGACGGTTACGCCAGGTCAACAGGCAAGGTGGGGGGGTGCCTGGTGACCTCCGGGCCTGGCGCCACCAATACAGTGACCGGTATCGCCACTGCATACATGGACTCCATTCCTGTAGTAATATTCACCGGCCAGGTTCCCACGGCGCTTATAGGCAACGACGCCTTTCAGGAAGTCGATATCGTGGGGATTACCAGACCCTGCACCAAGCACAATTATCTGATAAAGGATGTCAGGGAACTGGCCCACTCTATAAAGGAGGCCTTTTACATCGCTTCCACTGGAAGGCCGGGGCCGGTGCTTGTGGATCTTCCCAAGGACGTGATGCAGGCCAGGACTGAATTTGAATATCCCAAGACCATCAGTTTGCGCAGCTATAACCCGAATTACACCCCCAACAGAAAACAGGTCAAGAAGGCGGCCAATCTGCTGGCCAAGGCGGAACGGCCCCTTATTTACTCCGGGGGAGGGGTGATATCATCCGAGGCCGGGGAGATTCTTACCAGGCTGGCCCGCAGATTTTCCCTGCCGGTGACTTCCACCATGATGGGCCTGGGGGCCTTTCCCGGAAACGATCCCCTCTGGCTTGGAATGCTCGGCATGCATGGTACTTATGCAGCGAATATGGCTGTCAACAACGCGGACGTGCTTCTATCCGTCGGCGCCCGTTTCGACGACCGGGTGACCGGCAAAGTGAATACTTTCGCCCCCAGGGCCAAGATAATTCATATTGATATTGATCCCACTTCCATTCGCAAGAACGTCAACGTGCATATCCCCATAGTTTCAGACTGTCTCAATGCACTCAAGACCCTGGACGAGGAAATGGGGGAGATCAACGCAGTGCAATGGGAGGAGAAGCATTCCCAATGGGTCAAGACAGTCAAAGGCTGGTGCCAGGAGCAGCCGCTCAGGTACGAAACCGGTCAATCGGGCAAAGTCAAGCCTCAATACGTGATGGAGAAAATCTATGAGCTGACCAAGGGTGAGGCCATCATCACCACTGAAGTGGGACAGAATCAGATGTGGGCGGCCCAGTTTTACAAGTACCATAAGCCCAGAACCTGGATCAGTTCAGGGGGACTGGGAACCATGGGATACGGATTTCCGGCGGCCATCGGAGCACAGGTGGCCAATCCCGGCAAGCTGGTCATCGATGTTGCCGGCGACGGATCAATCCAGATGAATATTCAGGAGATGGCCACCGCTGTATGCTACAACCTGCCGGTGAAGATAATTATCCTGAACAACAGTTACCTGGGCATGGTCAGGCAGTGGCAGGAGCTTTTCTACAACAAGAACTACTGCGCCCCCTGCCTGGATACGGCCCCGGATTTCGTCAAGCTGGCCGAGGCTTACGGTGCCGAGGGATACCTGGTAGAAAAAACCGAAGATGTTGTCCCTGTCCTGAACAAGGTCTTTGCCTCGCCCAGGACCTGCATCGTGGATATCCGGGTGGAGCCCGAGGAAAACGTTTATCCCATGGTCCCTGCCGGGGCCTCATTAACCGAAATGCTACTGGTCTAGGAGGCTGGCTATGCGACACGTTTTATCAGTACTTGTGGAAAACGAACCCGGAGTGCTCTCCAGGGTAGCCGGTCTTTTCAGCGGCCGCGGCTTTAATATCGATACCCTGAATGTTGGCCCAACCCTGGAAAAAGGGGTTTCCCTCATGACCATCAGCACCCATGGTGATGAACAGATTATTGAACAGATAATCAAACAGCTGAGAAAGCTCATCACGGTAATCAAGGTGGTGGATCTATCGGACACTAAGGCCGGGGAAAGGGAGATGGTTCTGATCAAGGTCCATGCCTCAGAAAACAGCAGAGCCGAGATATTGCGCATTGTGGACATATTCCGGTGCAAGGTGGTGGATGTAAGTACGGATGAGCTTACCCTGGAAGTAACCGGGGATCAGGGCAAAATAAACGCCATAGTCAACATGCTGCAGCGTTTCGGCATCAAGGAGTTCGCCAGAACAGGCACTGTGGCCATGAAGCGGAGCATGCAGTTTTAACCCGGCATGTCCGGGTTTCAATTGTCGGCGTATATGCCGTGATTGCGGGGTCTGTACGCAGCACCCCGAAATCTTTCCAACTTTATTTAAAAGCAGTTTAAGGAGCGATAATGAAGGTTTACTACGAAAACGATGCTGATCTTTCAATTTTAAAAGACAAGACCATTGCTGTCATCGGGTACGGCAGCCAGGGACATGCCCATGCACAGAATCTCCGTGATACAGGTCTGAATGTAGTCATAGGCCAGAGACCGGGAGGGACCAATTACAATCTGGCCAGAGAACACGGGTTTGAACCTGTGTCCGCGGCAGAGGCAGCCAGACAGGCTGATCTCATCCAGATCCTGGTGCAGGACCAGTATCAGCCCGGGGTCTTTTACAACGATGTATTGCCGCATCTTGATTCCGGCAAGACCATGGTTTTCAGTCACGGCTTTAACGTACATTACAACCAGATAGTCCCTCCAAAGGACGTGGACGTGGTCATGATCGCTCCCAAGGGACCGGGCCACCTGGTCAGGAGAGAGTACGCCCGCGGCGGCAGTGTTCCGGCCCTGGCCGCGGTTTACCAGGACCATACCGGACAGGCCTGGGACAAGGCCCTGGCATACGCCAAGGGCATTGGGGCCACCAGGTCCGGGGTGATCCAGACAACATTCGCCGAAGAGACCGAGACCGATCTTTTCGGAGAGCAGGCAGTGCTGTGCGGTGGAGTAAGTTCCCTTATCCGGGCAGGTTACGAGACCCTGGTGGAGGCCGGGTATCAGCCCGAGGTGGCCTATTTTGAATGCATGCACGAACTCAAGCTCATAGTGGACCTCTTGTATGAGGGTGGATTTACCCGGATGCACTATTCCATAAGCGATACTGCTGAATACGGAGATTATTCCCGCGGGGAAAGGATAGTCGGGGATGAGGCCAAACAGGAAATGCGCAAGGTGCTTGAAGAGATCCAGGACGGCAGATTCGCCAGGGAATGGATTCTGGAAAACAAGGCCGGACTGCCCGCTTTTTATGCTCAGCGCAGAAAGTACCACAGTCATCAGATCGAGGAAGTGGGCGAAAGGCTCAGGCAAATGATGGCCTGGCTCAACAAGTAAAGAGTTCAGGCATAATACAACCCCGCACTTATTTTTGGACAGACGAAGGAAGAGGGCTGTGTGCCTTCAGGCTGGAAGTCATGGGATATGCAGAACACTAGTGCAACAGATGTCCTGTACAAAAATAAGTGCGGGGTTGACTTCAGCCAGATGCCGTATTTAATAAACAGCTTTCAGTATTTTCTGAAGTTTTATCATTAAAAAATTTTTTCCAGTCTGGACCGTTATTGTCAAGCAAGCAGATGCAGCAAACTCCATCCACTGAATATCACTCGGAAAACACAAAAGCCGGTGGTCGCTATACATACCTGTTGAACACCGGCGTAATCAGCTACCAGGATCTTCAGGAGGCCATGCGCGTGGCTAAAAAGGAAAATCTGCGCATGGACGATGTTCTGGTGGACAGGTTTAAAGTTAATAAACAGGAACTGGGCCGTTCTCTGCAGGAATATTACGACACAGAGTTTGTTCCCTTTGACCAGTCATTCGTCGCTCCTTTCGAGCTCTTTGAACAGAAACGTCTGGATCCGGAATTTCTCAAGAAATACGAGTGGGTGCCCCTGGAAAAAGAGAACAGCAATCTTGTAGTTCTTGTGAACAACCCTTATGACTTAGGAAGGTTGGATGAGATCCGCTTTGTTTTCGGAACAAGAAATATCGTGGCCAAAGTGGCAACTCCCGGCGATATCCGTCGTTTTATCGATCATTTTCACCAGCAGTATCTTGCAGAACAGAGCATGGCTTTTCTCGGAGAGGAAGTGGGTACTGCTGAAGAAGCAGAGACAGGTGCCGACTATATTGACAAGGGAGAGCTGACTGAACATGACAGCGAAGTAGTCCGTCTTGTCAATGCACTGCTTCTGGAGGCCTGGCGCAAGAAGGCTTCGGATATCCACATTGAGCCCAGACCCGGCTCCAGGTACTGCCTTATCAGGATGCGCATGGACGGCACATGCCACGAATTTAAAAGGATCCGCCTGGCTCTGGCTAAGCCGCTGGTGTCCAGGCTGAAAATCATGTCCAGCCTGGACATAGCCGAGAGGAGACTGCCTCAGGACGGAAAGCTCAAGATAAAGCTCCCGGAAGTTTCCCAG
>PWGS01000100.1 GCA_003554505.1 Desulfonatronospira sp.
CAGATAGACTCCGTTTCCTTTACCGGCAGCCAGGGGCAGGTCGTCAGCCAGCTGCTGGATGCCCCCTTCGAAGTGGAGACCATTGCCCAGGTCCTGGGCACCACCAGGATACTGCCCGGTGTACGTTCCATAATAGCCATAGGCGGACAGGATGCCGCCCTTTTCCAGCTGGAATACGACCAGAAAAACAACTGGTATCTGGAGGCCTTCAACCTCAATTCCCCCTGCGCCTCGGGCACGGGATCATTCATAGACCAGCAGGCTGAACGCCTGGCCTACGCCATGTACGGGGGCGATTTTGAAATGGACCAGAACCAGCTGCAAAAGGTACTGCGCGACTTTATAGACACGGGACTTCAAAGCACCTACCCGGCACCGGTTGCCTGCCGCTGCACCGTCTTTACCAAATCGGACATGATCCATCTGCAGAACAAGGGCGAATCCCTGAGCAACATCATTGCCGGACTGCCCCACGGCACCGCCGCCAACTACCTGAGCACCATAGTTTCCAACCGGGAACTGCATGAGCCCATTACCTTCATTGGCGGCATGGCCGAGAATGAGCTTCTGGTCCAGGCCTTCAGAAAACACTTTCCCCGCCTCCAGGTTCCAGAACATCACACTTCCCTGGGTGCTCTGGGCACTGCCCTGCAGTCGCAGAAACAGGGACGTAAAAACACGGTGAAGCCCGAAAGCCTGGACGAAAGCTTGGCCACTTCCGCTTACAGCTTTCCCAGGGCCGAGACCCTGGAGCTGAACCTGTCTCATTTTGATCCGGACAACAGCCTCAAGCCGGTGAAATCATCCGGCAAAGGAAAAGTTAAGGCCTTTCTGGGTATAGATATCGGCTCCACGTCGACAAAATACAGCCTTGTGGACGAACAGGGCAGGATCATCCACAAGAGATACGTGGCCACCAAGGGCAAGCCCATCGAGGTGGCCCAGGAACTGCTGCAGCACCTGGATCAGGAAATGGGGGACAAAATCGACCTGCAGGCCGTGGGCCCCACCGGATCCGGAAGAAACGTGGTGGGTGATTTTCTGGATGCAGACCTGATTATCGATGAAATCACCGCCCATGCCAGGGGCGCGGTGGAAGTGGACAGCGGCATAGACACCATCTTTGAAATAGGCGGCCAGGATTCCAAATACATATCCATCCAGGATTCCCATCCCGTGGATTTCGTCATGAACAAGATATGCGCCGCGGGCACCGGGAGCTTTCTGCACGAACTGGCCAACAAGATGAACATTAATATCGTGGGCCAGTTCCAGGATATAGCTCTGTCCGCTCCGGCCCCGGTGAACCTGGCCGAAAGATGCACGGTTTTCATGGAATCCGACCTGGTGGGATATTCCCAGAAAG
Organism: Desulfonatronospira sp.; assembly: GCA_003554505.1. Taxonomy (GTDB): domain Bacteria; phylum Desulfobacterota; class Desulfovibrionia; order Desulfovibrionales; family Desulfonatronovibrionaceae; genus Desulfonatronospira. The sequence continues at coordinate 1,367 of PWGS01000100.1, forward strand.
GGGCCAAAAGAGATGATCTTATTGCCGGACTTTGTTTCGCCATTGTGCGCAACTATCTGCACCGGGTGGTGGAGAGCAGGCATATCGGCAACAAGATAATGTTTCTGGGAGGCCCTTCTCTGAACAAGGGTATAGTTGCCGCCTTTGAGCAGGTCCTGCAAAAGCCGGTGATTGTTCCCAGGCACCGCGAGGTTATGGGGGCTTACGGCACCGCCCTGGCTGTACAGGAAAAATTCAATTCCGGAGAAATCAAAGTCAAAGAGCGCGACCTCAAGGACCTGGCCGCCATCGAGGTCAATTTCAAGGAATCCATTTGCCGGGCGGACAAGAACTGCCACAACGAATGCAAGCTCAAAATCTACAACTTCGGCGGACGCAAGAGTATCTGGGGCGGTGACTGCGGGCGATATGAAGCCTCCACCGTTCAGGGCCGGACCAGGGACAATTTTTTCCTGCTGCGCGGCGAGCTTTTCAACCAGCATCTGCCCCAGGATGCCCTGGTGGACTGGAAGAGCATGGAAAAGCCCCGGCCAGGGCAGCCGACTGTGGGCATCCCCATGGCCCTGCACTCCCTGGAATGGGGCATACTCTGGGCCAATATTTTCTCTGAACTGGGCCTAAACGTCCTGTTCAGCCCGGCTACCAACCACGATATCGCCTCCACCGGAGTGGAGTCCATGACCGCGGAGACCTGTTTTCCGGTGAAGGTCTTTCACGGCCATGTAAACCACCTGCAGCGCAGCCCGGCGGATTACCTGTTTCTGCCCAACCCCATTAATGTGCCTACTCCGGATGAAGACGGGGAAAGAGGGGTGCTCTGCCCCATGGTGGAAAGCTCCCAGTACATGGCTACTGCAGCCCTGCAGCTGGACGAAAGCAGGCTTATCCGTCCCACGCTTTTCCTCAAGGAGGGAATTGAAAGCATAGCCCAGAATCTGTACAAGTCCCTGCCCTCCGGGCTTAAGTACCGGGAGAAGGAAGTTCAGAGAGCCGTTTCCCTGGCCTGGGTCAGGCAGATGGAGTTCAAGAAGACCATGCGCCAGAAAGGCCGGGAGATCATCTCCGGCCTGGACCAGACAAGCCCGGTCTGGGTGGTCACAGGAAGGCCCTACAACCTCTACGACGAACGGCTCAATCTGCGCCTGGGACGCCAGCTGGCCAAGCTGGACATAACCGCCCTGCCCATGGATTTCGTGGACTACGAGCAGGTTAACCTGCATGACTTTCCCCGCATGTACTGGGGCCTGGGTGGACGCATCCTGCGCACGGCCAAGCTCATCGCCCAGAAGCCCAACTGGTTCGGGGTGCACCTGACCAATTTCTCCTGCGGACCGGACTCCTTTTTAGAGCATTTTTACGGGCACATCCTGCAGAAAAAGCCGCCCCTGGTGCTGGAACTCGATGAGCACAGCGCCGTGGCCGGAGTGCTCACCCGCATCGAGGCCTATAACAACGTGGTCCAGAACATCCTCAAGGAAAACCTGGTCAAAAAAGAAAAAAGGACCTCCCTGGACCAGGCGGTGGGGCAGTAGACCAGACATACAAAACCCAAAACCCTATATATCACCATGCAAGAACAACAATTCTTTGAAGAAAGACTGACCAAAAGCGTCGGCCAGTTTGACATCACGGGCAAGACCCTGCTCATGCCGGACATGTCCCCCTTCGGTTCCAGGCTTTTGACCTCCTGCTTCAGGGCATACGGGGTACCGGCTCAGGTCATGCCCACCTACGACGGCCTGGAACTGGGCAAGGAATACACTTCGGGAAAGGAATGCTTCCCCTGTCAGGTAACACTGGGAGACGTTCTTCACTACCTGAAGCAGGAAAAAGAGCGACTGGGTTCTGAATTTTCCCCGGAGGACTACGTCTACTTCATGCCCGAGGCGGACGGACCCTGCCGTTTCGGGATGTACAACAAGATGCACAGACTGGTCCTGGACAAATTCCCCGAGTTTGAAGACGTAAACATTACCTATCTGTCTTCCACGGATACATATTCCTCGTCCATGATCATGCCCGAGGAGAAATCCAAGCTCTTTCGGCGCCTGGCCTACGTGGCCACCATCATCTCCGATGTCCTGGACCGGGTGGTCTGGCGGGTCAGGCCCTATGAAAAGGTCCCGGGCGAGACAGATGCCTTCATGGAAGGGGCCCTGCAGGAAATGCGGGACAAGATCGAATCCATCGGGGAAAGCCGGGACTTCAACACCCTGTACCCCCTGCTGGAGGACATAGTTAAACGCGCCGGCAAACTCATGGATCCGGACAAGCCCAGACGTCCCCTCATCGGAATCATCGGGGAAATTTATCTGCGTACCCACCCCCAGTCCAACCAGTATCTCATCAAGGAGATTGAAACCCATGGGGGAGAAGTAGTGGACGCCTCCCTGGGGGAATGGTTCAATTTCGTGGCCTATTCCAACCTGCGCGATCCCCGTAGGCAATGGGCCCAGTCCTGGAAAAAGGGAGACATTCAGGGCATGTTCAATGCTTCACGCAAGTGGCTGGACTACCAGATCGAGATCAAGTACCAGCTCTGGCGTCAGGACCAGACATTTGCCCGGGCCCGCAAGCACCTGGACATCCACGAGGATCACCGCATCGCCAGCCTGGAAAGCCGCCTGGACAACGACCGCCTGTTCAACTTCGACATCGGCACCGAAGCGGCCATAAGCATCGGCGGGGCCCTGGAATACGTGCACGAAAACTACGACGGGGGGGTCAATGTGTTCCCCTTTACCTGCATGCCCAGCACCATCTGTTCGGCCATTCTGAAGCCCATTCTGCTGGAAAAGAAGGTCCCCTCCCTGGATGCCTCCTATGACGGCTCCATCCAGCCCAACCGGGAACTGGCCATCAGGACCTTCATGTATCAGGCCCAGCAGAGGCAAAGCCGCCGCAACCAGGCGGAAAAGTGACAGGGAGAAGGATTATGGATCACCCGAGGTGCTTCGCTTGTAGGCCATGGCCAGAAGCAGGGCGAACAGGGCCGCCCCTATGCCTATGACCACGTTTAGAAAAGCCGGCGCAGTCAGGCTGAGCCGCATCAGCAGGGTGGACACGGCAAAACCGGAATTGCGGAAGATATCATTGAATCCGGGGAAAAAGCGGTTGGCCACCAGGACCAGCAGGACATCGCTGAAGACCAGAATGGTGTATATCTCGGCAAAGAAAGGTATTCCCTCCCCGTGCATCCACATAAGGCTTAAGTGATATACGCCCAGGATGGTGAAAATTAAGAGCAGGATCATGGACACCAGCTTCTTTACCGATATGAACCTGTACCCCCTTTCCCCCCGGGAACTCTTGCCGCTTCGTTTCACATACTGCCGGTAATAAAGGTGCAGAAGCACAAATATAATCACCGCTCCCAGGGCATTGGCCCCGATGCGCAGTACTGCGTCCAGCTGGCCCACAAGCACAATGGGCTCCGTGAAATAACTCAGCTCCTTGAAGGCATTTCTAAGAAAAATAAGGCACAGGATCTCCAGCTGCTTGCCCACAGCCCGGGAGACAGAGCATGGAAGAATAAAAATAAGCGCAATGAGCTCATTTACCAGCAAAAGGGTAAAGGCCAGCTTGACTGAATAGAATGGATTGGTGGGCAGCCTTTCTCCCAGGGTGTCCGGGAGCAGCCCGAAGCGGTTCAGCTCGGTCAGGGTCAGGGTAACCAGGAATGTCCCGATGAGAACGGTGGTGATTGTCTGCCGGGTCCGATCATGCTCCCATACGTAGTGCAGGGCATCGTAAAGGTCGTTTATGACCTCGTAAACCTTATGCATGAAGTGTACCCGGTCAACTCACCCGGCTGCCCGGCTCCGTGCCTTCAGTGGTGGTCAAAAGCACCATGTCTTGTCCATGGCTCACCGCCAGGACCATGCCGTGGGATGTTACCCCTCTGATTTTCCTGGGGGCCAGATTGGCCAGCACCACCACCTCGCGCCCATGCAGGTCCCCGGGATCAAATTGCCGGGCCAGTCCGGCAACTATAGAGCGAGGCTCTTTTTCGCCGATATCCACCTCAAGCTTGAGCAGCTTGTCCGCTCCCTGAACCTTGTCCGCCTGCAGAACCCTGCCGGTGACCATATTAAGCTTTTTAAAATCCTCAAAGCTGACCAGCTCCTCCCGGGAACTTGTTTCCGACTCCCTTTGTTTCTTTTCAGAGCCCCGGGGCTTTTGATCCTGCTTAAGCACGAGCTCCCGGCGCGGAAACAGATTGGATTTTTCAGCCACCCTGACTCCAGGTGTAAGCCCGGTCCAGTGTCCGCCCTCCTGATCAAGTTCGACCCTGTGCAGGTCAAAATCGGTGCCCAGTTGACCAAGAAGTTCCCGGGAACTGTATGGCATCACCGGCCACAGATGCAGGGCGATTTTGCGCAGTCCCTCCAGCAGAACATACATGACATTTTGCAGCCGCTCAGTCCGCCCCTCTTTGTAAAGCACCCAGGGGGCGCTTGCATCCACGTATTTGTTCAGCCTGCCGATGAAAGCCCAGAGCACACCAAGCCCCCTGGAGAACTGAAAATCCCCGAACAGGCGCACGTACTCATCCAGGGCCGTCAGCCCGGCATCCACCACCTCCTGGTCCTCTGGGGAGAGCTCGGATTTTTCCGGCACCAGGCCCTGGAAATACTTATTGGTCATGGCCAGGATGCGGTTGCTCAAATTGCCCAGGTCGTTGGCCAGATCTGAGTTGAGCCTGTTCACCAGGGCCTCTTCGGAAAAGCTGGCATCCAGCCCGAACTGCATCTCCCGCAGGAGAAAATAGCGAAAGGGTGCCAGGCCGTATTTCTCCACCATGTCCATGGGCTGGACCACGTTGCCCAGGCTCTTGGACATCTTGGCCTCCTGCACCGTCCAGTACCCGTGCACCCGAAGCCCCTTGTACAGGTCCACCCCGGCGGACATGAGCATGGTGGGCCAGAAAACGGCGTGGGGCTTGAGAATATCCTTGGCTACCAGGTGATGTGCCCCGGGCCAGTATTTTCTGAAGGCCTCTCCGTCGGGCCAGCCCAGGGCGGAGATATAGTTTATCAGGGCGTCGAACCAGACGTAGGTCACGTAATCGCTGTCAAAGGGCAGCTCTATACCCCAGGTCAGCCTGGACTTGGGCCTGGAAATGCAAAGATCCGTGAGTTCATCGCCAAGCATGCCCAGGACCTCGTTTCTATACCTCTCGGGCTGAATAAAATCGGGGTTGTTCTGGATATGTTCCTTGAGTGCTGGCAGATAATCGGTCATGCGGAAAAAATAGTTTTTTTCCTGCAGATATCTGGGCTTTTCCAGGTGATCCGGGCACAGGCCGCCTCTTAGCTCTTTATCGGTGTAGAATCGCTCGCACCCGAAGCAGTAATGCCCCCCGTACTCCCCGAAATATATGTCCCCTTTCTCGTAGACTGTATTAAGAAAGCGCTGCACGCACTGGACATGTTCCGGGTCAGTGGTGCGGATAAAGGCGGAGTTTTCCACTTCCAGCCAGGGCCAGGCCTCTTTGAAAAGGCTGCTTATTTTGTCCGCGTAGTCCTTTGGAGCCAGGCCGTTTTTTTCAGCCGCCTCCACTATCTTGTCCCCGTGCTCGTCCGTGCCCGTGAGAAAGAAGGTGTCTTTCTGCCGCAGACGGTGCAGGCGGTTTACGCTGTCGGCCACGATGGTGGTATAGGCATGGCCCAGGTGCGGTCTGGCATTGACGTAATATATGGGGGTGGAAACAAAAAAACTGTCCAACTTGCATGTCTCCTGCATGATTTAAGTCATATTCAATAAGGGCTGCGGCTACTTGTCTTCCTTTTTCTTGTCCTGCTTTTGCAGCATCTGGGGCCAGTCCTGCAGGGGAATCTCCTTTTCCGTGCCTTCCTCGTCCAGGACGGTGAGGCTTTCCCGGAAAAGATTGGCCCGGATGACCCTTAAGTATCCTTCCCGGCACTTGTACCTTTTGCCCATTTTGGGGAGCTTTTTCTGGAACTGGGCGTAGTGGGGCTGTTCAAAATTGAGACAGCAAAGAAGCCTGCCGCACACCCCGGAGATTTTGGCCGGATTTAAAAACAGGTTCTGGTCCTTGGCCATCTTGATGGTCACCGGGGCAAACTGGCGCATGAACCTCCGGCAGCAGCATACCTGGCCGCAATTGCCCAGGGCACCCACCATCTGGGTCTCGTGCCTGACTCCGATCTGGCGCAGCTCAATCCTGGTACGGTAAACCTTGACCAGTTCCTTGACCAGGTCCCTGAAATCCACCCGGCCGGGAGCAGTGAAATAAAAGACTATTTTGCTGCGGTCGAAAAAGACTTCCACGTCCACCAGCTTCATATCCAGGTTGTGCTCTGCAAGGCATTTTCTGCAATAGGCAAAGGCCTCCCGGCCACGCTCCCTGTTTTCTTCCTGAACCTTGAAATCCTCTTCATTGGCAAGTCTGAATATGGGCTTTAAGTCCTCCAGGGCAAAGCCTTCCGGCAGGGTGTCCCTGACCTGCACCACGCTGGCCAGGCCCAGGCCCTCCTGGGTCTTGACGATGACCGCATCCCCGGGCTGCACCACAAAAGGAGAAGCCTGGAAATAGTAAATCTGGCCCTGGTCCCTGAATTTCACCCCCGCGATCTGCCCCATAAATTATCCCTTGAGCCTCTGCAGGATTGCCCTGGCCGAGCGCCGGCCCGCACCCATGGCTTCCACAACAGTGGCAGCCCCGGTAACGATGTCCCCCCCGGCAAAGACCATATTCATGCTTGTTTCCCCGGTTTCAGGGTCGGCCCATACATAGCCCCGCTCGTTGAGCTCCAGTTCCGGGGTGGTCTGAGTCAGAACCATATTGGCTCCGGTACCCACGGCCATAATGACCAGATCTGTATCCAGGGTAAAAGTATCGCCTTCTATGGGAACGGGTTTTCTGCGCCCGGACTCATCAGGCCTGCCCAGTTCCATGCGCTGCAGGACCATTTTGTTGAGCCCTCCCTGGTCATCGCCGTGAAAGGACAGAGGGGAGGAAAGAATCTCCAGTTCGATACCCTCTTCCAGGGCATGTTCCAGCTCTTCCTGCCGGGCCGGCATTTCCCCCTTGGTGCGCCTGTAAACCACCCGCACCCTCTTTGCACCCAGCCGGAGAGCGGTCCTGGCCGAATCCATGGCCACATTGCCCCCTCCGATGACCACCACATTTCTGCCCGGGGGAACGGGGGTATCGTATTCCGGGAACTTGTAACCGAACATGAGATTGACCCTGGTGAGGTACTCGTTGGCAGAGTAAATGCCGATGAGATTTTCCCCGGGCAGGTTCATGAATCTGGGCAGGCCGGCGCCCACTCCCAGAAAAACCGCCTTGTACCCTTGCTGGAACAGTTCGGGCAGGGTCACGCTTTTTCCGCCCACGTAATTGCACAAAAAATCCACCTGCAGATTTTTCAGGGAATCTATCTCCCTTTGCACCACGGACTTGGGCAGCCTGAATTCGGGTATACCGTAGAGAAGAACTCCCCCCGGGGAGTGCAGAGCTTCAAACACACTCACCTTTACCCCGTTGGCGGCCAGGTATCCGGCCAGGGTCAGGCTGCTCGGTCCGGAACCGATTGCCGCCACCCTGAGGTTCTCATCAACTGGAACGCAGGCCTCAGCCCCGGTCTCTTCCTCGCACGAGGTGTGGGCGTAGTAGTTGTCCGCCACGAATCTCTCCAGGCGTCCTATGGCTATGGGCTGCCCTGTGGGGCGCAGTTTGCAGGTCTTTTCACACTGGTTCTCCTGGGGGCAGACCCGGCCGCAGATGGCCGGCAGGCTGTTGGTCTCCTTGATTTTGGCAAAGGCCCCTTCCAGGTCTTTGCGGCCCAACAGGCGGATAAAGCTTTTACAGTCCACGTCCACGGGACAGCCCTTTATACAGGTGGGCTTCTTGCACTGCAGGCAGCGCCCCGCCTCGGCAACGGCCTGTTCCAGACTGTAGCCCAGGGCCCCCTCGGAAAACATCCCCCCCCTTTCAACAGCGTCCAGCATGGGCATGGAAACCCTGGGCCTGATCTTTTTCTTGGCTTTTTCTGGCATAATCAAGACAGCTCTTTTTTCTCGAACAGTTCCATGGATTCTTTTTCCTGGGACCTGAAGGCCTGCAGGCGCATCATGAGTTCGTCGAAGTCCACCTGTGAAGCCTCGAATTCCGGGCCTTCCACGCAGGCAAAGCGTATCTCCCCGCCCACGTTCACCCGACAGGACCCGCACATGCCGATCCCGTCAACCATTATGGAATTGAGGCTCACCAGGGTCCTGATGTTGTAAGGCTGTGCAACTTTGGCCACTGAGCGCATCATGGGCACCGGGCCCACCCCGATGACCTCTTTTACCTCCGGGTCCCGGTCCAGGTACTCCTGGAGGACCTCGGTGACCATACCCTTGTGCCCCAGGCTGCCGTCATCGGGGGATACCAGGACTTCGTGGGAGATCTTTTCCAGTTCCGGCTTGAAGAGCAAAAGATCCCTGCTCCTGGCTCCGATAACGGAAACAACCTTGTTTCCCGCCTGAAAATTACCCTTGGCTATATGGTGCAGGGCGGCAATGCCTGTTCCTCCGCCCACGCAGGCCACTGTGCCCTGCTTTTTGATGCTGGTGGGCCGTCCCAGAGGACCGCACAGATCCAGGATCACGTCCCCTTCTTTCATGGTGTCCAGAAGGGCCGTGGTCTTGCCCATTATCAGGTATAC
>PWGS01000182.1 GCA_003554505.1 Desulfonatronospira sp.
ACGCTGAGCAAAACGTGATAATCCAGGCCGCAATTCACGGGGTGAGCATAACCGGCTCCTTTATTTACTGCACCACCCAGCCCTGCCTGATATGCTCCAAGATGCTCATCAACTGCGGAATTAAAAAAATCTTTTTCAGTCAGGGATATCCTGACTCATTGGCCCAGGAAATGCTGACCAGAGCCCGAGTAGAATTCGAGCTTCTGCCGATAATCGAGGACTGACCGTATCCGGGAACAAATCCATGAACCAGAGCGAATTTATGCTGGAAGCCCTTGGTCTGGCGAAGCAGGCCAAGGGCTATACCGCTCCCAATCCTTGCGTGGGAGCCCTGGTGACTTCCGGGGACAGGATCATGGGCAGAGGATGGCACAGGGCCTGTGGTGAAAACCATGCCGAAGTGGAGGCCATAAAAAACGCCCGGGAAAATGCTGCAGATCTTTCCTCCTGCACCATGTACGTCACTCTGGAGCCATGCAGTCACCACGGCAGGACCCCTCCCTGCACCGCTGCCGTGCTCCAGGCCGGCATACCGGAAATAATCATAGGAACCAGAGACCCCAATTCCCAGGTCCAGGGCGGAGGAGTCGAATTTTTAAAAAACAGCGGAGTACGGGTCACCGTGGGTGTAGAAGAACAAAAATGCCGGGATCTTATAGCCGATTTTTGTTTGTGGCAAAATTCAAGCCGGCCATATGTCTACCTCAAGACCGCTTCCACCCTTGACGGCCGGATAGCCACCCGCACCGGGCATTCCAGGGGGGTTACATCGGCAAATGCCAGACAGATGGTCCACTGGCTAAGATCCACTGTGGGCGCTGTTCTGGTGGGAGGAAACACCTTTTACCAGGACACCCCGGCCCTTACCTGCCGCAGCCTGGAAATAAAGGACCAGCCCTGGGCAGTGGTTCTTACCTCCAGGCTGCCTGATCCCGGGGATGATTTTTACCTGTTGCAGAAAAGAGCCTCCCGGACGATATTCTGGACCGACCGGGTCTCTGCCGGATCTCCAAAAGCAGGCCGCCTGGAAGCCCTGGGATGCAGGGTTATAGGCCTGGACGCAAAAGGAGCTGGCCTGGACCTGGAGCAGGGTTTGCAAATGCTCAGACAGGAACTGGAAATATTTTACGTTTTATGCGAAGGTGGCGGACAGCTGGCTGCCTGTCTTTTGGAGCAGGGTCTGGCTGATGAAACCTGGGCCTTTGTCGCCCTGAAAATACTTGGTGATCTACAGGCGGTACCGGTCACCAGCGGCAGAGAAGTGGAGCATATGGACCAGACCCTGAACTTTCGCCCGGGAGATATTTTGAACCTGGGCCCTGAGGTCCTGTTGAAACTCTTTCCCCTGAGCAGGGAATAATCCATTGACCATTTTAGTATAATGGGAGAATATTACAGGTTATGTTTACCGGCCTTATACAGGGGACAGGCAGAGTTGCCGCCGTGGAGAAAAAAGGCCTGGAAACCAGGTTCACGGTAAGGCCCGGCTTTGTCATGCACGATCACCGTCCCGGGGAGAGCATTGCTGTCAACGGAGTATGCCTTACTGCGGAACACTTCAGCCGGGGCGCATTTCATGTGTATGCCTCTGCCCAGACCATGTCGGTTACAAACTTAAAAGACCTGAGCACTGGAAGTCATGTAAATCTGGAAAGAGCCCTGGCCCTGGGAGAAAGGCTCGGGGGGCACCTGGTGTCCGGGCACGTGGACTGCCTGGCCGGGGTGGAGGATATCCAGGCGGCCGGCGAGTCCAGGCAGATCACCCTTGTTTTCCCTGAAGAGTTAAGTCCCCAGGTTATAAACAGGGGTTCCGTGGCCCTGGATGGGGTAAGCCTGACCATAACCGGATGTGGCCCTGGCTGGCTGCAGGTGAATATAATCCCGGCAACCTGGAAGGAAACCACCATAGCCCAATGGAAAAAAGGTGCCCAGGTCAACATGGAGACCGATATCATCGGCAAATACGTCCAGAACATGCTGGGTCCCTGGCTTGCAGACAAAATGCAGGACCAAAGCGGCAGAATCGACATGGACTTCTTGAGACAGCATGGGTTTTGAATCTTAATCAACCCTTCGGGGAAATAAATAAACGCGAGGCTAAAAATGTCCGTCAGCAGCATCGAAGAAGCAATTGAAGACATCCGGCGGGGCAAAATGGTCATCCTGGTGGATGACGAGGACCGGGAAAACGAGGGCGACCTGACCATAGCCGCCGAACACATCACTCCCGAGGCCATAAATTTCATGGCCAAGTACGGCCGCGGGCTTATATGCCTGGCCCTGGACCCTGAATGGGTGGACAGACTTGGTCTGCCCATGATGGCTCCCAAAAACACTTCCAGATTTGAAACCGCATTCACCGTATCCATAGAAGCGGCCAAAGGAGTGACCACCGGCATCTCGGCCTATGACCGCTCCACCACCATTCTTACCGCCATCCAGGACAACGTGGTCCCGGAAGATATCGCAACTCCCGGGCATATATTTCCCCTGCGGGCCAAAAAAGGCGGGGTACTGGTCCGGGCCGGGCAGACCGAAGGAAGCATGGACCTTGCACGCCTGGCAGGCCTCAAACCCGCCGCTGTTATCTGCGAAATAATGCGCGACGACGGTGAAATGGCCCGCATGCCCGATCTCATCGAATTCGCCAGAAAACACGAAATCAAGATCTGCACTATCGAGGATCTTATCCGCTACCGCTCCAGGTTCGACTCCATGGTCAAGAGGGTGGCTGAAGCCGATCTTCCAACTGACTGCGGCAATTTCCGGGCCATAGCCTATGAGAACAAGGTGGATGACCACACCCATGTAGCCCTGGTAAAAGGAAAAATCAAAAAGAATGAACCTGTCCTGGTGCGGGTGCACAGCCAGTGCCTGACCGGAGACGTTTTCAGCTCGCTTCGCTGCGACTGCGGCAACCAGCTCAAGGCCGCCATGCGCATGGTGGACCAGGCCGGAAAGGGCGTAATACTGTACATGAGCCAGGAAGGCCGGGGGATAGGCCTGGCCAACAAGCTTAAGGCCTATGCCCTTCAGGATCAGGGCCGGGACACGGTGGAGGCCAACGAAGAACTGGGATTCGCTCCCGATCTGCGCAGTTACGGCATAGGGGCTCAGATACTGGTGGACCTGGGCATTACCAAAATGCGTCTTATGACCAACAATCCCAAGAAAATAATCGGCCTGGAAGGGTTCGCCCTGGAGATGGTGGACAGGGTGTCCATTGAAGTCCCTGCCTGCGAGCAGAACCAGTGCTACCTGCTTACCAAGAAGGAAAAAATGGGGCACCTCCTGAGTATTTCCGGAAAACAGTAAACAAGGAACATTGGAGAGATAAAAATGCTGCACATCAAAACCATAGAAGGCAGACTGGATGCCAAAGGGCTGAAAATTGCCCTGGTGGCCTGCAGGTTCAACGACTTTATTGTGGACAAGCTCATCGGCGGGGCCGTGGATTACCTGGTGCGCCACGGAATGGCAAAGGAAAACCTGACCCTGTACCGGGTGCCCGGGGCCTTTGAGATGCCTGTTCTGGTCAAGCGACTGGCCGGCAAAAAAGACCTGGACGGGATAGTCTGCCTGGGTGCGGTTATCCGCGGGGCAACCCCGCATTTCGACTATGTCGCTTCCGAGGCTACAAAAGGCATTGCCCAGAGTTCCATTGACAGTGGAATGCCTGTGGGTTTCGGCCTGCTGACCACGGACAGCCTGGAGCAGGCCATTGAAAGAGCCGGGAGCAAGGCCGGAAACAAGGGGGTTGAAGCAGCAGCAGCTGTTCTGGAACTTATCCGGGTCATGGAGCAGGTGGATTAATCCTGTCTGAGAGCAAATGTCCAAAAAAACACACGGAATCAGGCGAACACATTCAAGGCACGCCCAAAGAGTATTCGCCTTTCAGATCCTTTACTCCCTGAACTTTGATCAAACAGGCAGCTGGCTGCTCAGCACCTTCGATCACTTTAAAAATGACCAGGACACCGCATCCCAGCAGGAAATGTCTTATGCATTGCAGCTGGTCAACGGTGTCCGGGACAATCTTGATGAACTCGATGCCGCAATCAGCAGACATTCCCAGAACTGGAAGGTCAAGCGCATCGCCATGGTGGAGCTGACCATAATGCGCCTTGCTGTCTACGAAATGACGCACAGGGAGGACATCCCGGTTAAAGTGGCCATCAACGAGGCCATTGAACTGGCCAAGACCTTTGGGGACAACAACTCGCGCAATTTTGTCAACGGCATCCTCGACGCCGTTGCCAGGGATATAAGACATGGTGAACCTGGGACTGTCGCGGGATCTTGATGCCTGCCCCATCCTTTTTTCCAGGCTCGGCTTTACTCAGCCGGCCGATGAAGCTGCCCGGGGTCCGCTTTTAAGGTCCTGGCCCAGCCAGCAGGGCCGGGCATGGGAACTGTTCTTCCCCGTACAAAAAGACCAGGACCATGCCGCATGGGTCCAGGAGCTTGCCGCATGCCTCAAAGGCCTGGGCCAGGCCAGGTGGTGCGTCAACACATATGACCTGGTGCAGATCTTCAGCCTTCCCCTGGACAAAGCCCTGTCCAGGGGGGGGGAACTTTTCTGGCCCAGGTTCAGGATGGACTCGGTATTCATCTTTTCTGCCGGAGAGGATATAAATCTTGTCCGGGAAGTCCTGGAAATGTGGCATCGCAGGGAAACAAACATCTGCCTGCGCAGCCACTATGATTTTACGCTTCAGGACACAAAGGCGCCTGTACAGGACAAGCCGCAAGAAATACACTGGAGCCTGTGGCACAGGCTCGGAGTCAAAAGTTGATATAAAAGGAAGGCGCTAAATGCAGGAACGCAGGTACAGTCCCGAGGAGATAGAAAAAAAGTGGCAGCAGATATGGGAGGATCAGAAAACTTTTGAAGTCACTCATAAGAGTACTGACAGGCCCAAATACTACGTGCTGGAAATGTTTCCCTATCCCTCCGGGCGTATCCACATGGGCCATGTGCGCAACTATTCCATAGGAGACGTGGGGGCCAGGATGAAGATGATGCAGGGGTACAACGTCCTGCATCCCATGGGCTGGGACGCTTTCGGCATGCCCGCTGAAAACGCCGCCATAAAGAACAACACTCATCCAGCCCACTGGACCTACCACAACATCGACTACATGCGCGATGAACTCAAAAGACTCGGCTACTCCTACGACTGGAACAGGGAACTGGCCCCCTGCCATCCTGGATATTACCAGTGGGAGCAGCTGTTTTTCCTCAAATTCTACGAAAAGGGCCTGGTCTACCGCAAGAAGGCCCCGGTCAACTGGTGCCCCACCTGCGTCACTGTCCTGGCCAACGAACAGGTGGAGGCCGGACAATGCTGGCGCTGTGACGCCATGGTGGAAAAGCGCGAACTTTCTCAGTGGTTTCTGCGCATAACTGATTACGCAGAAGAGCTGCTTAAGGATCTGGACAAACTCTCTGGCGGTTGGCCGGAGCGGGTCATCAGCATGCAGAAGAACTGGATCGGAAAAAGAACCGGCATGGAGATAGACTTTCCGGTACAGGGCCTGGATGAAAAAATCACGGTCTTTACCACCAGGCACGACACGCTGTTCGGGGCCACCTTCATGAGCCTGGCCCCGGAGCATGAAATGGTGCCCCGGCTCATCCGGGACAACCCGGACCAGGAAGAAATCCGGGATTTCATTGCCAGGACCACCTCCCAGGAACACGAAGAACGTACCGCCGAGGACACGGAAAAGGAAGGCATATTCACCGGAAGCTACTGCCTCAACCCGGCCACCGGGGAGAAAATGCCCATTTACCTGGCCAACTTCGTCCTGGCCGAATACGGCACCGGTGCGGTCATGGCCGTGCCTGCCCATGACCAGAGGGATCTGGAATTCGCACGCAAATACAGTCTCCCGGTGCGGGTGGTGGTCAGGCCCCTGGAGATGGACGAACCTTTGCCTGAGCATATGGACAAGGCCTTTGCCGAACCCGGGCTCGCGGTCAACTCGGGACGGTTCAACAACAAGCCCACACTGCAGGTACAAGAAGAGATTGCCGACTATCTGGAGGATCTTCAGGCAGGACGCAGGGCTGTCAACTATCGCCTGCGGGACTGGAACATCTCCAGGCAGCGTTTCTGGGGGGCCCCCATTCCGGTTATCTACTGCGACAAATGCGGTATCGTTCCCGTACCGGCCGGCGACCTCCCTGTTGTTCTGCCCCAGGACGCTGAGATGCCCAGGGACGGACGCTCTCCTTTGCCGGACCTGGAAAGCTTTGTTCAGACGGACTGCCCTGAATGCGGAAATAAGGCCAGACGGGAAACAGATACCATGGATACATTTGGGGAGTCCTCCTGGTATTTCGCAAGGTTTACCCAGCCCAGAAAGGAAGACGGGGCCTTTGATTCAGAGGCCGTACAGTACTGGCTGCCTGTGGACCAGTACATAGGCGGAATTGAACACGCCATTCTGCATCTTCTTTATGCCCGCTTCTTTGTCAAGGCCCTGCGGGATATTGGATACTGGGACCTGAATGAGCCCTTTGCCAATCTTCTGACCCAGGGCATGGTCCTCAAAGACGGGGCCAAAATGTCCAAATCCAAGGGCAATGTTGTGGACCCGGATGAAATGATAAGGCGCTTCGGAGCCGACACCGTCCGGCTCTACTGCCTGTTCGCCTCCCCCCCGGAAAAGGACCTGGAATGGAGCGACTCCGCCATTGAAGGCTCCTACAGATTTTTAAACCGCCTCTGGAGGCTGGTGCACGAACTGTCTGGAGTTATATCTCCTGTGGGACCCTGCATCTCCATGGAAGAACACAGTCTGACCCCGGAAGAAAAAGACCTTCGGGCTGCCGAACACGAAGCTCTGCGCCGCGCCACACGGGACATGTTGGACAAGTTTCAGTTCAATACAGCTATTGCCGCCTGCATGGAGCTTTTAAACCCCATCGGCCAGCAGCGGCAGTCTCTCAAGGCAAGCCCCAGCGGACCGCAGGTACTCTCATCCGCCCTGTCCACGGTTCTGACCGTGCTGGCCCCCATCACCCCGCATATCTGCGAGGAGCTGTGGGCGCACATGGGATACAAGCAGAGCCTGGCCTGGAGCAGGTGGCCTGATTATGACCCCCGGGCTCTGGTGCGCCAGGAGACCACCGTGGTCATCCAGGTCAACGGCAAGCTGCGTTCCAGCATAAGTGTTCCAGTGGACATGGACCAGGAAGAGCTTAAATCCATGTGTCTTAATGATGAAAAAGTCAAAAAGCATATCCAGGGCAAAAAAGTGGTCAAGATGATCGCTGTGCCTCAAAAGCTGGTGAACATAGTGGTGCGCTGAATATGCGTCTTGCAGCAGTACTTTTTATCTGTCTGTCTCTTTGCGCTGGATGCGGATACAACTTCGCCGGAATGACCCCGGTGGATATGCCGGAGGGAGTAAGCCGCCTGTACCTGGACCGGGTACACAATCCCACCCAGGAGGCGTGGCTTGAGCCTTACGTACGCTCCAACTTCCGCGATGAGTTCTCCAGACGGGCGGATATATCCTGGGTGGACCGGGAGCAGTCCCAGGCCTATATAGAGATAGACATCAAAAACTACCGGGTTTCGGACGATCTCACCGGAGCCGGGGACAGGACGGTGCGCTCTGATGTCAGGCTGGATCTGGAGGTGAACATGTACCATTCCCAGAAGGATGAGCTGTTGTGGTCTTCGGGAAGCGTCCGCGGGAGCAGCTCTTATTACCTGGCCCAGGATCATGCCCCGGTTCCGGGGGAGAGCACCCCTGGGGAAAGGCAGGCTGCACAGGAAGCAGTTGAAGAAGCCCTGCGCCTGGCCACGGATCGGCTGGGCACGGAATTTTAAGCCTGGTTTGCGCCATGTCCAGACCCGGCTTTTATTTCTGTTTCTGCCCGGATTCGGGCCTTCTCAAAAGACGGATCCACAAAATCCTTGAACCGTACGACGCGGATTCCTGGGAAATAAACACCCTCTGGAGCGATGACCCAGATCTGGATCAGAAACTGTGGAAAGCCTTGAACATGGCCAACATGATGGGCCCTTCCAGAGCGGTTGTAGTCCGCAACTGCCAGGTGTTCAAAGAAGCCCAGTGGAAAGCCCTGGCTCCGGCTCTCAAGGGATTCAAGTCCGGAATCTGGCCCTTTTTTTGCCTTGAAAGCCAGTGGGATAAACAACAGCCCAAAATTCCCGCCTTCCTGGAAAAGCAGAAATTTTTCAAGATCGCCCGGGAAAGGGGCTGGCTCTGGCAATTCCCTGGAATAACCAGGCAGAACCTGCCCATGTACCTGGAAAAAAGAGCCCGGGAAACCGGACTTGTATTTGCCCCCGGTGTACAGGAGCAACTGCTGGACATACTGCCTCTGCACAGCCTTGGGGTGGACCAGGAACTGGAAAAACTTCTTCTTTTGGCTCAGGACCAGGGAAAAGTTGAAGCAAAGCACCTGGACATAGTCGAGCCCAGGGCTGACCTGGACATTTTCGCCCAGATGCAGAGCATCCAGCAGGGTAAAAACTTTGCCCGGGTATGGCAGAAATTCTTCAAAGATCAGCAATCCGGCCAGGAAGGCCTTTTTCCGTTTCTGGGACTTTTATTGCGTGAAGCCCGCATCCTGTGGCATCTGGCTGCAGGGGAAGAGGACAAGGTCTATTTGTACCCCAGGACGAAAAAGGAAAAAATCCGGCTGGCCAGGCAGCTTGGCCCCCGGAATATCGCCCGGCTCTGGGACATGATCCTTGATGCCGAGGCAGGAGTAAAATCGGGCACAATCCTGCAGGATCAGGCCCTGGAAAAGTTGAGTGCAGATCTCTACCGGATGTTCAGACAGGTCTGATAAGGCCTGGCACATTAGCAGAAAACGACCATGGATTCCCGGAAGCCGCATTACACAGGTCATCGTCAGAGACTGAAACAGCGTCTCGACAGCGATCCTTCCAGTCTTCAGGATTATGAGATCCTGGAACTGGTCCTGGGGTACGCCCTGCCCAGAAAGGACACCAAGCCCCTGGCCAAGACCCTTGTGCACAAGTATCCCACCTTCAAGGATCTGCTGGCTGCAAGACCCGGAGACCTTCAGGCTATTGACGGCATCGGTCCGGGTATTATTACTTTTCTTAAACTGTGGGGGGAATTCTGGGCCAGGACCGCACAGTCCGGCCTGAGTTCCAAAAGCACCCTGGATTCCCCGGAAAAGGTGGTCCGTCTTGCCAGATCCAGGCTCCAATTCAAGCCCATAGAAGAATTCTGGGCCATCATGGGGGACAACAAAAACCGGCTGCTTGATTTTGAAAAAATGAGCCGGGGAACAGTGGATCAGGCCCCGGTCTTCCCCAGGGAGATCCTGACCGTTGCCCTGGAAAAAAGGGCCAGCGGTTTGATTCTGCTGCATAATCACCCTGGCGGCGACCCGCATCCTTCTTTTCAAGACCGGGAACTGACCAGAAAAATCAAGGAAGTCTCAACAGCTTTGGGAGTCAGGCTTCTGGATCATGTGATCATTTCCGAAGACAGTTTTTTCAGTTTTCAGGAACACGGATTTTTGTAATAATTCAACATATCCCGGGCCGGGCGGCAAACTGCTGCAGGCCCGTCAATTTGTCCAACGCCAAAAACCAACAGGAGAAGGTCTATGAATTCCATGCATTGTATACTCAGCGGCAAGGTTCAAGGCGTTTTTTTCAGATCCTGGACCCAGGAGCAGGCTCAAAGCCTGGGAGTAAAAGGCTGGGTCAGAAACCTGCACGACGGCCGGGTTGAAGTGCTGGCCCAGGGCGATGAGCAGGCCCTGGCCGAGTTCAAGAAGAGGCTGATCCAGGGCTCTTCCATGAGCGAAGTAAAAGACATCAAGTGCGAGGACATGGAGTACGACAAAACCTATTCCAAGTTCGAGATCAGGTA
>PWGS01000192.1 GCA_003554505.1 Desulfonatronospira sp.
GCCTCTTTTCCGAAGTCGCCCAGGGAACGCTCATCTCGGATGCCATTGCTATTATGGCAAGCCTTGACCTGGTAATACCGGAGATAGACAGATGATAGAAGCAATACCTACGCCGTTTATTGTTATTTTTGTGGGTCTTCTGGCGGTCATGGCCTTTGTCGGCCTAAACGCCGTGGTCCTGGTGTATCTGGAAAGGAAAATAGCAGGTTTCATCCACAGGCGGCCCGGTCCCTACGAAGTGGGACCGCCCTGCTTTCCCCACGGGATCCTGCAGCCCGTTGCCGACGGTCTCAAACTGGTGGGCAAGCAGATCTTCACCCCCAAGGGGGCGGACAGTTTCCTGTACTGGCTGGCACCAATGATATCCATCGCCCCGGCCATAGTCTGCTTTATTGTCATCCCCTTCGGTCCGCATCTGCAGGTAATAAATACCAATGTGGGCCTGATCCTGATCCTGGCTTTCACCGGGATCAACGTCCTGGCTCTGTGCCTGGCCGGATGGGCCTCGCAGAACAAGTACGGGCTCATAGGCGCGGCCAGGGATATCTCTCAGGGCGTGGCCTATGAAATCCCTCTGCTCCTGGTGGTTCTGTCCATTGTGTTCATGACCGGCACCTTCAACCTTTTTGATATCGCCGACGGACAGGGAGCCTGGCCGTGGCAGTGGTACATAGTCTATCAGCCCCTGGCCTTTATTCTCTTTTTCATCTGCGCCCTGGCCGAAACCAACAGGAACCCCTTCGACCTGCCCGAGGCCGAAAGCGAACTTACCGCCGGATTTCACACCGAATATTCGGGCATGGCCTTTGCCTGCTTTTTTCTGGCGGAATACGCCTACATGGTGGTTGCAGCCTGCATCATGGCCATTCTTTTCCTGGGCGGATTCCAGGGGCCGGGTGCTCCCGGAATATGGTGGTTTCTGGCCAAGATCTATGTCCTGCTGCTGATCATGATCTGGATCAGGTGGACTTTTCCAAGGGTTCGTTTTGATCAGCTGCTCAATATCTGCTGGAAATGGCTGATCCCTTTGGCCGTTCTTAATCTTCTGATAACCTTGGCGGTGATTGCCTTATGATAGTGAAAAGCTTGAGCGAAACCCTGTCGGGCATGTGGAGCCTTCTGGTGGGGATGAGGGTGACCGCGGGCAACTTCAAGTCTCCCCAGATAACCGTCCATTACCCGCGTCAGGTAACCAACCTGGATGGCTACCGGGGACACATAGAGCTTGTTCCAAGCGATGAAGATCCCACGAAGTCCAAGTGCATAGCCTGCAGCAACTGCGTGCGCATCTGCCCCGGTGCCTGCATTTCCCTCAAGGCCAGCAAGCCCAAAAAGAAAGCGGCGGCGGAAAAGAAGGATGCTCCGGGGACCGAGACCGAGACTCAGCCCGAGGGCAAAAAAGAAGCTCCGCCCAAAAAGGCCAAGCCCGAACTGCAGTCGTTTGTTCTGGACTACAATTATTGCTGCCTTTGTGGTCTATGCGTTGAGAGCTGCCCTTCCGGGGCCTTGAGGTACTCCAGCGACGTCTATGTAGCCGGATTCACCAGGCAGGAGTTTGTCTACGACCTGCTGTCCAGACTTCAATATCAGGCTCAGAAAAAGGAGCAGTAAATGGAAAATCTGGAATACGAAAGACTGGCATGGGCGGTGCTCTTCGGGCATATCGCCATAATTGTCGTCGGCGGGTTTATGACTGTGCTGTCCCAGAGTCTGGGCCGGGCGCTTGTGGGGCTGATAATGACCCTCTTCGGGGTAGCCGGGCTGTTTTTCCTCATGGCGGCTCCCTTCATCGCCCTGATGCAGATACTTATATACGTGGGAGCAGTCAGCGTACTTATCTTTTTTGCCATAATGCTTACAAATGCGTGGCCAGGAGGCGACGAGAGCGGCAAAAGCCCGGGAAGGAAGTATATCTACGCCGGACTTGCAGGCCTGGTGCCGGCAGTCATGCTGGCAACAGCTGTCATACGTACGGCCCCGCCATCCTTCCTGGTACCTGAAGAGACGGAAATAAGCGTACTGGGACGATTTTTCCTGGAGGATTTCATTCTTCCTTTTGAGCTTATTTCTTTGCTTCTGACCATTTCCATGGCCGGAGCAGTGATCCTGGCATTTGAAATGAGGAGGAAAAAATGAGCGTAATGACCATCTACCACCTGGTGGCCATTTTTCTGCTGTGCATGGGCATTTTCGGCATTGCTTACAGAAGGACGCTGGTGGGGATAGTGCTGGGAATAGAGCTTATTCTCAACGGAGCAGGACTGAGCATAATGGCTTCAGCGCAGCTGACACCGGCCCCCAATGAACTTGGACAGGTGGGTGCCCTGCTGGTCATGGGCATAGCCGCTGCAGAAGCCACCCTTTTGCTGGCAATTCTGCTTGTAGTGTCCAGGCGCTTTAAAAACGTTGAGGCCGGAAAACTGATTACTATGCGAGGATAAATAATGTCCTGGGATCCAATGCAGTGCAATGGTATCGCCTCTAGCCCAAATAAGGATGATATGACATGATTCCCTCTATGCTACTTCAGATAATCTTTGTCCCGGCACTGGTGGCCCTGGTAATCCTGCTTTTCAGGTTCCAGCTGGGCATGAAAGCCGGATGGGTGGCTGTTGCAGGACTTGCATACACCACTTTCCTGTTGCTTCTGGCTTTTTTTGAAGTCTACAAAGGCACTCCGATTACAGAGACGTATCAGATATTAAAGAACCCGGACATCAGCATTACCCTGGTCGGTGACGGGTTGAGCATAGCCGTGGCCTTTATCTGTAATCTGCTGTGCCTCGCCCTGGGCACATACTCCATAAAATATATATATCACCGCATCGAGGTCCTGTACCCGGATACCATTGGGAACAGGGGCGAGATCAGCTGGTATGCCTGTTTTTACTATCTCTTCCTTTTCTTTCCCGTGGGTTTCATGGGGGTCAGTTTCGCAAGCGATCTGGTGCTCATGTATTTTTTTCTGGAGATTCTCCCCCTGTTTCTGTTCTTCCTCATGGCCTACTTCGGCTATTATGAGCGGGTCTGGGTGGCCATTATATGTACTGTATGGGGAATTTTTTCCGCGCTTTTTTTCCTGGCCGGCGTAGCCATAATCTACTCCCAGACCGGTTCCTTTCAGATAGAGCATATTCATACCCTCTCCGGTGATCCTATGGCCTTCTGGGCGATTCTTCTGGGGCTGGTGGGAATGATCGGCAAGCTGGCCATTGTCCCCCTGCATGTCTGGATGCCCTGGGGGCATGCGGAACATCCCACATGTATAGCCGGACTGCTGGCAGTCTATGCCAATATAGCCGCCTACATTATCGTGCGCATGCTGGTGCTCCCGCTCTGGGAAGACTTTCAGGTATTCGGTCCATATATCATGGTTTTGGCTGTCATCACCATGATATATGGTTCACTTTTGACCCTGGCCCAGAGGGATATGAAGCGCATCCCGGCCTGCTCCACCATCAGTCAGAGTGCTTACTCCATGCTGGGCATAGGCGCCCTGACCGCTGCAAGCATCGAGGGAGGCCTGTTCTTTTTCCTGAGCCACATCATGGGCAAGACGGTCTTCTTTTCCGCATGCGGCCTTGTGGTGTACATGACTCACATCAGAAATGTTAAATACCTGGGCGGGCTGGGCGCGAAAATGCCCATTACGGCCCTGGTTTTTCTAAGCGGCGGAATGATGCTGGCCGGCATACCTCCCTTCAGCAGTTTTGCAGCGGAAGTGGTGATGTTTGCCGGCATATTCGAGCGCGGGGATACTTTCGGCCTTGTAATCGGCATTATCGGGCTTTTGGCGATACTGCTCAGTATATCCTACGCCGTGCATTTCACCCGCATAATATTCTTCGGTCCATTGCCTGAAAAGCTGGCCAATGATGACCATATCAAGGATCCGCCCTGGGTCATGCTGGCGCCTTTGATCGTCATAATCCTGTTTTCGGCATTTCTCGGGTTGTATCCGACCCTGGTCATGGAGCTTTTCGAGCCGGTGATCAGCACGGCCATAGCCAACATGTAACCATTGGTTCCGGACTGAACCGCAGACTGCAAATGCAGCCAAGAGATACGAACTATAAACCTTGAGGTGGGTACGAATATGGACATTCAGCTTGCGTGGCTCTGCCTGATCTTTCCCTTCATCGGGGTACTGGTCACCCCGTTGCTGGCCCGCATCAGCACCTCCGTAATGAACTTTGGAGCAGTCTTTTTCTCCTTTCTGGCGGCTGTTTCAGCACTTATGCTTCTCCCGCTGCTTTTCAGCGCAGAGGCCCTGCCTCTGGAATCGCAGCTAGTCTGGCTGCATACACCCATTACGGTCAGCTTCGGGGTTCTGGTGGATCCCCTGAGCATAGTCGTGGCCAATGTGGGGGCCGTGATCAGTTTTTTCATCATGGTCTACTGCCTGGGCTACATGAAGGGCGATCCCGGAATCATGCGCTTCTGGATGCTCATGAACGCCTTTATCGGCAGCATGCTGCTTCTGGTCCTGGCCAACAACCTGATAATCATATTCATCGGCTGGAAACTGGTGGGGCTTTGCAGTTACGGCCTCATCGGTTTTTACTACCGCGACGAAAAGAAATACTGGATCGGAGGCCCCGAGCCGTATTCCTTCGATACGCCTTCGGCCTGCGGGGTCAAGGCCTTTATTGTCACCAGCGTGGGAGATATGCTCATGCTGGGCGGCATACTCATCATGTACTACTATGCCGGGACCTTCAATGTCCTGGAACTCTATCAGACCGCCCCGGAATGGATACCGGCCATGGCTGCCACCCCGGGGATGATAATCCTGGTGAGCATACTGCTCATTGCCGGTCCGGTGGGCAAGTCAGCCCAGTTTCCACTGCATGAATGGCTTCCCGAGGCCATGTCCGGCCCAGGTCCGGTATCCGCGCTCATCCATGCGGCCACCATGGTCAAGAGCGGTGTATTTCTCATTGCCCGGTTCATCCCCATTTTCTATTACGGCTACTGGACAGCAGGCGTGGATGAGGCCATGTATTTCTTTCTTATTGTGGCCTGGATCGGGGCCATAACCGCTTTTCTGGCGGCCAGCCAGGGCCTGGGGGCCCTGGAACTGAAGAAGATCCTGGCCTACTCCACTGTCAGCCAGATAGGCTACATGATGCTGGCCCTGGGTGTGGCCGGATTCAGCCAGGATCTACTGGTCAAGGGATATGCCGCGGGCACGTTTCATCTCATGAGCCACGCCATGTTCAAGGCCTGTCTCTTTCTCTGCGCCGGCACAGTGATCCATGCCGCGCATTCCATATATATAAACGATATGGGCGCCTTGAGGAAATTTCTGCCTTACACCTGGCTGTTCATGGGCCTGGCCACCCTGTCGCTCATCGGTGTGCCTCCACTGCCCGGATTCTGGAGCAAGGAGGCCGTACTGCTGGCCACCCTGGAATCCCAGCATATCCTGCTCTTTCTGATAGTGCTTGTGTCAGTTATATTCACCGCATTCTATTCCACTCGCTATTTCGGGATGATGTTTCACGGCAAGCAAAGCAGGCATATCAAGCAGGAACTGAAGAAACCCCACAACCATGTCCATGAGGGTTACTTCCCCCAGACCTTCGCCTGCGGCGTGCTGGCGGCCGGGATAGTCATCTTCGGGCTTATGGGCATGAGGGTGGAATATGCCCTGTACGGGCTGTTCGAGACGCAGCTGGGGCAGGATCTGGCACACTCCACTGTCTTAAGCGTGCCCTCCTTTGACAAGACCCTGATCATGGTCCTGTCCATAGGCAGCGTTTTGATTGGAGTGATACCGGCCTATATGTTCTACATCGCCAGAAAGTGGGACGCGGACGCCGTCTATGAAAGTTCAAAACTGGTACAGGTCGTTCACACCTTCCTGTGGAACCGGTGGTACATCAACGCCTTCTTAAACTGGGTCTTCATTAATGGCGTCATGGGTGCTGCCAGGACCACCGCCCACAGGATAGAAGTAGCTGTCGACGGGCTGATCAACCGTCTCCTGCCAGCCGGTGTCTTCGGGATCTCCAGGCTGTCAGTCTGGTTTGATAAAAGGGGCATAGACGGTTTTCTGGACGGTTCAGCCTACCATGTCCAGAACAGCGCCGGCGGTGGACTCTCCCGGCTGCAGGACGGCAGGATCCAGGCGTACCTGGCTCTGGCGGTCATTATTGCCCTTGTAGTCTGCGGCATTATCTGGCTGTCGTGATGCAGTACAGCATAAAGAGCCTTAAAACAGGCCTGATTACCAATTAGAAAATGCGTTAAAAAAATAATTATAAACGTTTGCCGGAGTAGCCGACCATGCTTAACACAGGTTTTCCCGTGCTCAGCACCCTGATCTTCCTCCCCCTCGCAGCCGCTGTTGTTCTTTTCTTCCTGCGGGGCGACAACACAGTCAGGGTATTTACACTAGTGGTGAGTCTTATAGAGTGCATACTCCTAGCACCAATTCTTCTTGGTTTCGACACCACTACGGCCCAGTTTCAATTTGTTGAAAGGCATGCCTGGATCGAGGCCTGGAATATCTACTACCATCTGGGTATCGATGGAATAAGCGTGCTCATGGTCCTGCTCACCGTTTTGCTTCTGCCCATCTGTGTTTTATGCTCATGGAAATATATCGGCCAGAGGGTCAAGGAGTTTCATTTCTGTCTTCTGCTCATGACTACGGCATGCATAGGAATCTTCAGCGCCCTGGACTTTATTCTTTTCTATATTTTCTGGGAAGCCATGCTGATACCCATGTATCTCATGATAGCGGTCTGGGGAGGACCTCAGAGACGTTATGCATCCCTGAAATTCTTTTTATACCCCCTGGCCGGCAGTACCCTGTTTCTGGCTGCCATAGTGGCCTTTTTCATCAACACAGGCACCTTCTCCATTCCTGAACTCATGGAGCACAGGGATGCCTTCCAGTTCCAGATCTGGACCTTCCTGGCCATGGCCCTGGCTTTTGCCATCAAGGTTCCCCTTTATCCCTTTCACACCTGGCTGCCTGCAGCCCACGTGGAAGCCCCAACTGCCGGCAGTGTTCTCCTGGCATCCATTCTGCTCAAGATGGGGACTTACGGCTTCCTGCGCTTCTGCCTGCCCATCACGCCGGCTGCCAGTGAGTTTTTTGCCCCTCTGATGATCACTCTGGCTCTGATATCTATTATTGTCGGCTCTTTTCTGGCCATCGGCCAGTCAGACATGAAAAAACTCATTGCCTACTCATCAGTGGCTCATATGGGGTTTGTCACCCTGGGCATATTCGTCTTCGCCTTCAGGGGAGTGGAAGGAGCCATCATGCACATGGTCAACCACGGCATCATCACCGGGGCCATGTTTTTGATGGTGGGCTTGATTTACGAGCGCAGCCACAGCCGCGAGCTGACTGAAAACAGGGGAGTCAGCAGTTATCTGCCGGCCTATACCGGATTTTTGCTGCTTTTTGGCCTGGCTGCATTCGGCTTTCCCGGCACCAACGGATTCTTCAGTAAGCTCCTGGTGCTGCTGGGTGTCTTTGAAATCAGCTACGTGCTGGGAATCCTTTTTGTTATCGGGCTTCTACTCGGACTGGCCTATATTATGCGCCTGCTTCTAAATGTGGGCTGGGGCAGCCCCAGCAGCTTCCAGAAGGACTGGACTGATATCAACGTGCGCGAATGGGTCTATCTTGTGCCCCTGGGGCTGCTGGTCATATACCTGGGCGTGGCCCCGGGCAGGGCCCTGAGCTTCATCGGGCCGTCCATTGAAAATCTTCTGGATAATTTTCATTTCGAGAAGGACATCAGGGTAGAACCGGTGCCGGAGCCTGCTCCAGAAATAGTATCCGGCATGGTGCTTGAAATTGAAGCATCAACCGGAGAGTTTGTTCAGGTCACACATTCAGGTGCAGCTATAAACAGGTTTGATCATCAGGATTTTAAATAGATACAAGCGGATAAAATCTGCCCAGGCAGGATAAAAGGAGACAAGCCTTGCTTAACTTTAATCCTCAACTCATAATTCCAGAATTGTACATGGTGGCTCTGCTGGCGATTCTCTTTGTCCAGAGCATAAGCGAAAGGCTGAAGGATAAGATCATCTGGGTGCCCTTTGCCGCCTTGCTTGGAGCTGTTCTGGCCTTCTTTTCCCCTTCGGGCATAGAGTACATGTTTTATGAATCTTACCGCATCGACGGCTTGTCCCAGTTTTTCAAGACCATAATCTTCCTGGGCCTGGCCATCTGCGCGGCCAATGCCCTGCGGGGGGGCTCCCTGGGCAAAGCCAACCGGGCTGATTACTTCTTCTTCATGTACATGAGCGCCTTTGGTCTGCTTCTTCTTTCCAGTACCGTGGAACTGTTAACCATCTACATCTCCCTGGAACTGTCAGCTTTCAGTCTGTACATACTCCTGCCTTTCAGAAACAAGGATCCGCGGGCGGTGGAAGCAGCCATCAAATACGTCCTTTTCGGTGCTGTAGCAACAGCCATCGGGCTCTACGGCATATCTTATATCCTGGCTGCCCAGCATACCACTTACGTCAACGAACTGCTGACCATGGACTGGTCCTTTGCAAATCAGCCCATGGCCCTTATCGGCCTGACCCTGTTCCTGCTGGCCTTTCTGTACAAACTGGCCCTTTTCCCCTTTCATTTCTGGGCCCCTGACGTGTATCAGGGAGCAAGCAATGAGACCGCCGCCTTTGCAGCCCCCCTGCCCAAGCTGGGGGCCATTGTCATCATGGTCCGGCTCATGGCCTTTAACCCCGGGATGGAAGTAAAGACCATTCTGGCTATTTTCGCCGCCATTTCCATGACCTTCGGTAATCTGGTGGCCCTGATTCAAAAAGATGTCAAAAGACTTCTGGGGTACTCAAGTGTCGCCCACGCAGGGTTCATCGTTATGGGCCTTGTTGCAGGCGGTGCATACGGTCTGGCTGCTGCATCGTATTATGCCCTGGTGTACATGGTCATGAACCTGACCCTGTTCTGGATTATCCCCCGTATTTCCCATGACGGAAAAAACGTATACATAAGCGATCTGCGCGGGCTCTACTCCAGTTCGCCCATACTGGCCTTTGTCCTGGCTGTATCAGCTTTTGCCCTGGTGGGGCTGCCTCCAACGGCAGGATTTATAGGCAAGCTGTTTCTGTTCAACTCCGCCTGGGATGCCGGTTTCTACTGGCTGGTGATTATTGCGGTAATCAATACTGCTCTGGCTATCTTTTACTACCTGAACCTGGTACGCCATGCTTATACCCTGGACGAGGTGGTGCCCTCCAAGATCACGCTCAGTCCTGTGGGAGCTTCCATAGCAGTAATACTGGCCCTGGGCGTACTCTATCTGGGAGTAATGCCCCAGAATATATTCGACTTCCTGCTCCAGGCCAGTCAGGGTATCCTGTCCTGATAGCCATTGTTTTCAAGCAATCTAAAAGGCCCTGTATTATTTGAATACAGGGCTTTTTTAATGCAGCACATGGTAGCCTGTTCACCATGATTATGTTTGAACTTGCTCGGCGGCGCCGGTATGGGCACCGGTGTAGCGGGGTCAGATTGTAGCAGGGCACTTTGTACTGGGAGCATTACCCGTTTGTAAAAAGTTGAAATTTTCTATTGCGTTCTAAGCCAGATCCATTTAGTTTTATTCTCCAAACAAGGAGGATAGGCTTATGGATCTGCCTTTGATCATTCGCAA
>PWGS01000235.1 GCA_003554505.1 Desulfonatronospira sp.
TAGTGACGTTGCCTGACGGTGTAGAGATGGTGATGCCCGGTGACAATACCACATTCGATGTAGATCTGATAGTTCCGATAGCCATGGATCCCGGCCTGAGGTTCGCCATCCGCGAAGGCGGACGCACCGTGGGCGCAGGCGTGGTCTCGGAAATCGTGGAGTAATGATATGCGTGTAAATATCCTGCTTTCATGCAGCGGGTGCAAGCGAAGAAATTACGCTACTTGCAAAAACAAGAAGAACACCACCTCCAAGCTGGAGCTGAAGAAGTTCTGTCCGTTCTGCGGCAAACACCTGCCGCACAAGGAAAGCAAGTAGTTTAATATAATGCAGGCCAGTAGCTCGAACTGGCAGAGCATCGGACTCCAAATCCGAGGGCTGGGGGTTCGAATCCCTCCTGGCCTGCCACAACTTATTGAGTGATACCGGATGACCAAGAAAAAGAAAAAAGAAGCAACAGAGCCGCAAGGAAAGCTGCAATCCAGATATGAGCACACCAAAGAATATCTGGAGGAGGTCAAGGGTGAACTAAAAAAAGTAACCTGGCCTACCCGCAAGGAGACATTGAGTACGGCTCTAGCTGTTGTAGCCCTGGTTATAATCGTGTCCATATATCTGGGAATTGCAGATTTTATTTTTTCCAGACTGGTAGCACTCATTCTTCCATAACGCTGTCCAATCACCTGCTGCGGCCATCGTAAACCGCCAGGACAATTCACAGGCTCGACACTTATCATTTTTTTACAGTTCCCCGAACAATGAGTCAGCAATCGATAAACTGCTGTGCAAGAGGAACAATATCAGCAGGCTGGAAATCAATTTCATGGAAGAAGCAGTACAAAAACCCAGATGGTATATCATACATACCTATTCAGGTTATGAGCAGCGGGTCGAGCGCACCATTAAGGAAATGATGCGTACCGGGCAGGACAAGGGGCATATTGAAGAAATAGTTGTTCCCACGGAGCAGGTTGTGGAACTGGTCAAAGGCCAGAAAAAGACATCCACCCGCAAGTTTTTTCCCGGATATGTACTGGTAAAGATGGTCTTTAACGACGAATCCTGGCATCTTATCCAGTCCATTCCCAAAGTGACCGGGTTTATAGGCAGTAAAAACAAGCCTTCTCCCATCACGGATGCAGAGGCGGAAAAGATTCTGTCCGCAGTGCAGTCCAGAAAGGAGCAGCCGCGTCCCAAGTTTCCCTTTGCCCGGGGAGACGAGATCAGGGTTGTTGACGGTCCGTTCGCCAATTTTAACGGCGTGGTAGAAGATGTAAATTACGACAAGGGAAAACTCAAGGTGTCCGTGTCCATATTCGGCAGGCAGACACCGGTTGAGCTGGATTTTGTACAGGTATCCAAAAGCTGACATAAGAGGTAGGATTTAAATGGCCAAGAAAGTCAAGGCAAAAATCAAATTGCAGATCCCCGGCGGTGCGGCGAACCCGTCTCCTCCTGTGGGGCCTGCTCTGGGCCAGCACGGCGTAAATATCATGGAGTTCTGTAAAGCCTTCAACGCCAAGACCCAGGACGACAAGGGCATGATAATTCCCGTGGTCATAACAGTGTACCAGGACAGGTCTTTCACTTTCATCACCAAGACCCCTCCTGCTCCTGTGCTGCTTAAAAAAGCAGCAAAGCTGGACAAGGGTACAGGTGAGGCGAAAAAGGTAAAAGGGGGCAAAGTAACCCAGGATCAGGTGGATGAGATCGCCAGGGTCAAGATGCCTGACCTTACAGCCAGCGACATGAAAGCCGCCAGGAAAACTATTGTTGGTACTGCAAAAAGCATGGGCATCGAAGTAGAAAAGTAACTTCCAAGGGGATAAAGGCTATGCCAAAACGCGGAAAAAGATATATAGAATCCAGAAAAAAGGTTGATACAACCGAGAGGCTGCCTGTGGACGAGGCTGTACGCATGGCCGTTGAAGCCTCTTTTGCCAGATTTGACGAGACCGTGGATGTGGCAGTCAGGCTGGGCGTTAATCCCAAGCATGCCGACCAGATGGTTCGCGGTGCCTGCAGCCTGCCTCACGGCCTGGGCAAGGATGTTCGTGTGGTTGCTTTCTGCAAGGGCGAAAAGGAAAATGAAGCGCTGGAAGCTGGAGCCGATGCAGCCGGTGGAGAGGAACTGGTGGAAAGGATCAAGGGCGGCTGGCTGGGGTTTGATAAGGCAGTGGCCACTCCGGACATGATGGCTCAAGTGGGCAAGATAGGCAGAGTCCTTGGACCCAGGGGCCTGATGCCCAACGCCAAGACCGGTACTGTAACCTTTGACCTGGCCAATACCATAAAAGAGCTTAAAGCCGGCAAGGTTGATTTCAAAGTAGACCGTACCGGAATCATTCATGCACCGCTGGGGAAGGTCTCTTTCGGTCCGGACAAGATCAGGGATAATCTCAAGGCATTGGTGGAGACTCTGCAGAAACTCAAGCCCGCCACGGCCAAGGGGACATACCTCAAGGGGCTGGCCCTGTCTACAACCATGGGGCCGGGAGTGAAGGTCGATTCCACCGCCCTGAGGGGACTTTTGAAGTAGTTCCCTCAAACGGATTCTTTGCTCGACACAATTTTTACAGAGTCAGAGACAACAGGCGGGTATATCCCTTAATCTCCTGTCGAGACAGCTTTGGCTCTTATACTCCAGTATAAAGAGAGGTGATAAAGTGCACAGAGACGATAAGGGCAAAATCATTCAGGATCTGCATCAGCAGGCAAACAAGGCGGTCATAGCCGTGGTCACCGACTTTCAGGGCATGAAGGTCGAGGAGATGACCCAGCTTCGCCGTACTCTCAGGGACAAAAACATCGAGTTCAGGGTAGTTAAAAATACTCTGGCCAGGATAGCTTTTGAAGACACCCCGCATGCCGATGTTAAGGACAAATTCAAGGATTGCTGCGCTATAGCCTTCGGCTATGACGATCCGGTTACACCGGCCAAGGTCCTGGTGGATTTTGAAAAAAAGAGCAAGAAGTTCAAAGCCCGCTTTGCCAGTCTAGAGGGCAGGTACCTGGAAGCAGCCGCCATGAAGGAGCTTTCTGAGCTTCCGGGGCGCGAGGAACTGCTGGGCAAAATGCTGGGCACAATGAACGCAGTGCCGACCAATTTTGTATCCCTGTTCGCCAATCTTATCCGCAATATGATGAATGCCCTGGAGGCCATCAGGGAACAAAAGGAAACTAGCTAAAACGAGCCAAAGCAAATAACATTTCAGGAGGAATCAATGTCTGATATTACCAAGGAACAAGTGATCGATTTTATTTCCAATATGACGGTTCTGGAACTCTCCGAGTTCATCAAAGAACTAGAAGACAAGTTCGGCGTGTCCGCAGCTGCTCCCGTGGCTGCCATGGCCGCCGCTCCGGCAGCTGGAGGCGGTGAGGCCGCAGCTGAAGAGGAAGAACAGACCGAATTCGACGTAGTTCTCAAAGAGGTGGGCTCCAATAAGATCGGAGTGATCAAGGCTGTAAGGGCCCTTACAAACCTTGGACTCAAGGAGGCCAAGGCAAAGGGGGATGAATTGCCCTCTCCCATTAAAGAGGCCGTATCCAAGGATGATGCAGCTGAAGCAAAGAAGCAACTGGAAGAAGCCGGCGCGACTGTTGAAGTTAAATAAAAACAGCTTGCAGCCCTCAGGGGATGCAGCACAGTAAGTTTAATTCAGAGGGCACAGCACCAAATGGATAATTGTGCCCTCTGAATTCTTTTGTTTTCCGGTAACAGTTCTTATGTGTATCTGCTTTGCTGACCAAAGCAATTAACATGGAGAACAGCGCATGAACATTTCGTATTTGAAAAATTGTATAAGACCTTCCTTTAATACAGTTTAAAGAAAGGTCTTATGCGGTTTACAGGGTTTTTCACCGGGCATATTTCCTTATCCTGCCTTTAAGATGAAAGCTGGAGAGGATTTAATCAATTTTGCGAGGAGAAAATGGTACTATTTACCAAGAATTTTGGTCAAATTAAATATGGATTGGATGTTCAGCATCTTTTGAAACTCCAGCTGGATTCTTATCTGAATCTTTTGCAGGAAGAAGCAGATCCCATGAACCGTCAGGACAAGGGTCTGGAGGCGGTATTCCGATCTGTTTTCCCCATAGAAGATTTCAATAAATCAGCCACGCTGGAGTATGTAAGCTATGAAATCAACCAGCCCAAGTACGATGTGGCCGAGTGCATCTCCAAAGGACTGACCTATGAGGCCCCCATCCGCATCAAGGTCAGGCTTATTGTATACGATGTTGACGATGAAAGCGGCAACCGCACTGTACGCGACATCAAGGAACAGGATATTTACTTTGGAACCCTGCCTCTGATGACGGATAAAGGCACTTTTATCATCAACGGTACTGAGAGAATAATTGTAAATCAGCTGCAGAGATCCCCGGGGATAATATTCGAGCATGATTCCGGGAAGACACATACCAGCCGCAAGGTGCTCTACAGTTCCAGAATCATCCCCATGCGCGGTTCCTGGCTTGATTTCGAGTTCGACCCCAAGGACATTCTTTACGTGCGCATAGACCGTCGCCGTAAAATGTATGTAAGTATCCTGCTCAAGGCCATGGGCATGAGCGAAGAGGATATACTCAACTATTTTTACGACCGCGAGCAGCTCAAGTTCAAGGACCAGAAAGTCTTCCGCAAGGTCAGATCCTCGCATTTCCGCAAGGAAATCGCCTTCAGCGACATTCTGGACAGCGAGGGAAACGTACTGGTAAGGGCCGGACGACCAGTTACCAAGAGGGTATGGAGGCAGCTGGCCAAGGCCAAGGAGCATATGGAGATTGATCCCGGGCAGCTGGGCAAGCAGTTTGTGGGACACGACCTCGTGCATCCGCAGACCGGAGAGGTGCTGGCTGAAATCGGCGACGCCCTGGAACAGGACGTAGTGGATAAAATCTTTGAGGCCGGTATCGAGGATGTAGAAATCCTTTACACCGGGGGGCAGGATGTTTCATCTTCTCTGCGGGACACTCTCAAGCTGGACAAGACCCAGGATCAGCTCGAGGCGCAGGTGGAAATATACAAAAGACTGCGGCCGAGTTCTCCTCCCACCCCTGAGATTGCATCCAGCTTTTTTGACAACCTGTTTCGCAATCCGGACTATTACGACCTTTCCCCTGTAGGAAGATACAAACTTAACGCCAGGCTGGGACTCAACCTTCCTACGGATTACAGGACCCTGTCCAACGAGGACATCCTGCGGGTGGTGAAACACCTGATAAAACTCAAGGACTCACATGGTCCTGCTGATGATATTGATCATCTGGGGAACAGAAGAGTGCGCCCGGTGGGAGAGCTCGTGGAAAACCAGTACCGCATCGGGCTGGTGCGCATGGAAAGAGCCGTGAAGGAGCGTATGAGTCTGCAGGAAGTAGCCACTCTCATGCCCCACGATCTTATCAATCCCAAGCCTGTGACCGCAGTGCTCAAGGAATTTTTCGGCACATCGCAGCTGTCGCAGTTCATGGATCAGACCAACCCGTTGTCCGAGGTAACCCACAAGCGCAGATTATCAGCCCTTGGACCAGGCGGTCTGACGCGGGAAAGGGCCGGATTCGAAGTGCGGGACGTACATCCCAGCCACTATGGACGAATTTGCCCCATTGAGACACCTGAAGGCCCCAATATCGGACTTATCGTGTCCCTTACAACCCACGCCCAGGTCAATGACTTTGGTTTCATCGAAACACCGTACCGCATAGTCAGGGACGGCAAAGTGACCAATGAAATCAAGTATCTGGACGCATCCAAAGAGGCGGATGAGGTTATAGCCCAGGCCAATGCCCCCATTGACGAGGAGGGCGGATTTACTTCGGAGCTGGTCACTTCACGTATTCATGGCGAACTGAATCTAATCCCCCGGGAAGAGGGGACTCTCATGGACGTCTCGCCAACCCAGATCGTATCAATTTCTTCCGCTTTGATACCTTTTCTGGAACATGATGACGCCAACCGGGCCCTTATGGGTTCCAACATGCAGCGCCAGGCCGTACCCCTGTTGAGGCCGGAACGTCCCCTGGTGGGAACCGGAATGGAAGGGCTTGTGGCCAGGGACTCAGGCAGCTGCAAGATTGCCAGAGCTGACGGCATAGTGCGCTACGTGGATACCAACAAGGTTATAGTAAGTTACGATGAACCCACGGAAAACTCTTCCCTGGATACCGTGTGCTATGATCTGCAGAAATATCACAAGTCCAACCAGAACAGCTGTTTCGGCCAGAGGCCCAGGGTGCTGCCCGATCAAAGGTTCAAGGCCGGGGATATTCTGGCGGACGGGCCCAGTATCGTCGACGGCGAACTGGCTCTGGGGAAGAATCTTTCAGTGGCCTTTATGCCCTGGTGCGGATATAATTTTGAGGATTCAATTCTCATTTCCGAACGCATGGTTAAGGATGATGTGTTTTCCTCAGTGCATATAGAAGAGTTTGATGTAGTTGCCAGGGATACCAAGCTGGGCCCGGAAGAGATAACCAGGGATATCCCCAACGTGGGCGAGGACATGCTCAAGTACCTGGACGACAGCGGGATCATCATGATCGGGGCCAAGATAAAACAGGACGATATCCTGGTGGGCAAGATCACTCCCAAAGGCGAGACCCAGCTTACCCCGGAAGAACGTCTGCTCCGGGCCATATTCGGAGACAAGGCCAGGGATGTGAAAAACACCTCCCTCAAGGTTCCGCCTGGAATCGAGGGTACGGTCATAGATATAAAGGTTTTCAACAGACGATCCGGTGAAAAGGACGAACGCACCAGACTTATCGAGGACAGTGAGCTGGATAAGCTTACCCAGAGCGAGGAAAAGCATGTTCAGGGTCTGACAGCCCAGACCAGGGACAGGATCTGGGAAGTGGTTTCCGGCAAGAGGCTGGCCCAGACCATTATGGGCCGTAAAAAGGGACAGGTCCTGGCCGAGGCCAACAGCACCCTGCAAAGGGAAGACCTGGACAGAATCCCCCTGAAAAAGCTTGCCGGTTCATTTGCCAGCAGGGAGGTAAACGAGTCCATCGAGCACCTGCTGAAGCTTTACGATGAACAGATTAAATTTATCCAGAACGTTTACTCTCAGAAGAGGGACAAGGTAGTGGAAGGCGACGATCTTCCGCCCGGTGTGACCAAAATGGTCAAAGTCTACGTGGCTGTAAAAAGAAAGCTCAACGTGGGCGATAAGATGGCCGGCAGGCACGGGAACAAGGGCGTTGTGTCCTGCATTCTGCCCGAGGAGGATATGCCCTTCTTTGATGACGGAACACCCATAGACATTGTCCTGAGTCCCCTGGGCGTGCCTTCCCGGATGAACATCGGACAGATAATGGAGACTCATCTGGGCTGGGCGGCCAGAGAGCTGGGAAGGCAGCTGGGGCGAATGCTTGAGGAGGGTGTCGACGTAGAGGTTCTAAGAAAGGAAGTGGACGAAATATTCAACTCTCCCGATATAAGCCGGCTGGCCAGGGAAATGGATGACGAAAGCTTCTTGAGGGCCGTGCGCGAGCTGGAGCCGGGCATCCTGACCAAGACCCCTGTATTCGACGGGGCAAAGGAAGAAGAGATCTGGCCCTGGCTGCAGAAAGCAGGTCTAAGCGACGACGGCAAGGCGGTGCTGTACGACGGCCGGACCGGAGATGCTTTTCACAACAGGATAACGGTGGGCTACATGTATATGCTCAAGCTGCACCACCTGGTGGATGAAAAGATCCATGCCAGGTCCACTGGACCTTATTCTCTGGTCACCCAGCAGCCCCTTGGCGGCAAGGCCCAGTTCGGCGGTCAGCGCCTGGGCGAGATGGAGGGGTGGGCCATTGAGGCATACGGCGCCTCCTATCTTCTGCAGGAGTTTCTCACCGTAAAGTCCGACGATGTTGCCGGACGGGTGAATATGTATGAGAAAATCGTCAAGGGCAACAATTTCTTGGAATCGGCAATGCCGGAGTCCTTCAACGTACTCATAAAGGAACTTATGGCCCTGGGGCTGGATGTGGATCTTATGCTGGACGAAAAGAAGAAGTCCAGGAAATAGGTTTTGATACCGGCCCCCGGGAAGAGGAACTTAAATTAAGACAACACCTTTTTACATATATTAAGAGGACAGGGATATGAGCCTAGATGATCTTTTCTCTCAAAGGTCTTCCAGCACAAGCACCATTTCCGGCAAGGAACTGAAGGGCATTAAAATCAGAGTGGCATCACCGGAAAAGGTCAGGGAGTGGTCTTTCGGGGAAGTCAAAAAGCCGGAGACGATAAATTACCGTACTTTCAAGCCCGAGCGCGACGGGCTTTTCTGTGCCAAGATATTCGGACCGGTCAAGGACTACGAGTGCAACTGCGGCAAGTACAAGCGGATGAAGCACCGCGGAATAGTCTGCGAGAAGTGCGGAGTGGAAGTCATTGCTTCCAAGGTCCGGCGGGACCGCATGGGACATATAGAACTGGCCGCCCCGGTAGCTCACATATGGTTTCTCAAAAGCCTTCCTTCAAAGATAGGCACTCTTCTGGACATGACCATGGCGGACCTGGAGAAGGTCCTGTATTTCGACGCTTATATGGTTCTGGACCCGGGGGACACCTCCCTGAACCCCAAGCAGGTGATCTCCGAGGAGCAGTACCTGCAAGTCCTGGAGACTTACGGGGACAATGCGGTTCGCGTGGGCATGGGAGCAGAAGTGGTCCGGGAGTTTCTCATGCACCTGGACCTGGAAAAGCTCAGGGCGGAGCTGCGGGAAGAATCAGAGGCCACCCGTTCACAGACCAAGAAGAAGAAGCTGGCCAAGCGCCTTAGAATTGTAGAGGCTTTTCTGGAGTCCGGCAACAGGTGCGAGTGGATGATCCTGGAGACCATCCCGGTGATTCCGCCGGAACTAAGACCCCTTGTACCCCTGGATGGCGGACGGTTCGCCACATCGGACCTGAACGATCTGTACCGCAGGGTGATAAACCGTAATAACCGTCTCAAGAGGCTCCTGGAACTGGGGGCCCCGGATATAATCATCCGCAACGAAAAGCGCATGCTGCAGGAGGCCGTGGACGCCCTTCTGGACAACGGGCGCAGGGGCAAGGCCATATCCGGGACCAACGGACGCCCCCTTAAATCCCTTTCGGACATGATCAAGGGAAAGCAGGGCCGATTCAGGCAGAACCTGCTGGGCAAACGCGTGGATTATTCCGGGCGCTCCGTTATCGTGGTGGGTCCCAATCTGAAGCTCCACCAGTGCGGCCTGCCCAAGAAGATGGCCCTGGAGCTGTTCAAACCTTTTCTGTATTCCAGGCTGGAGGAAAAAGGTTACGCCAGCACCATAAAGAGCGCCAAAAAGATGGTGGAGCGCGGCGATGTCGTGGTCTGGGACATCCTGGACGAGGTGGTCAAGGAATACCCGGTCCTGCTGAACCGGGCACCGACCCTGCACCGCCTGGGCATCCAGGCCTTTGAGCCCATACTGGTGGAAGGCAAGGCCATCCGGCTGCACCCCCTGGTATGCTCAGCCTTTAATGCGGACTTCGACGGAGACCAGATGGCGGTGCATGTGCCCTTGTCCATAGAGGCCAACGTGGAGTGCCGGGTGCTCATCATGTCCACCAACAACATACTTTCCCCGGCCA
>PWGS01000111.1 GCA_003554505.1 Desulfonatronospira sp.
CCGGCAGGCTTTTCACATTCCAGGCCCGGGCCATTTTTTCGCGGTTTTCCGGGACCTCCACTTTCTGGTAGCCGCTGTAGACGTCGGGCAGGGCTCCCATGTCGCAGGCTCCCTGGACATTATTCTGTCCCCGCAGGGGATTGACGCCGCCTCCGGGGATGCCCAGGTTGCCGCAGAGCATGGCCAGATCGGCCAGGGCCATTACATTGCCGGTACCGCTTGTATGCTGGGTAATGCCCATGGTGTACAGTATGGCCGCTGCCGGGGCCCGGGCATACATTCTGGCGGCCTTTACCAGGTCTTCCGGAGGGATGCCGGTAATCCCGGAAGCATATTCCGGTGTGTATCTGCTCACGTGTTCCCGGAGCCGGTCAAGACCGATGGTGTGGTTGTCCACGAACTCCTGGTCCAGAAGGCTCTCGTTTATTATCACATGCAGCATGCTGTTTATCCAGGCTGTGTCGGTGCCGGGATTCTGCCTGAGCCAGATGTGAGCGAACTGCGTAAGCCTGATGCGCCTGGGATCCACCACTATGAGCTTTGCACCGCGGTGCTTTACAGCCCGTTTTATGGCCGCGGCCAGGACAGGGTGAGTCTCTGTGGTGTTGGAGCCGGTGACCAGCAGGACACCGGCCTGTTCTATATCGTTTATGCTGTTGGTCATGGCTCCGCTGCCGAATACCCTGGCCAGACCGGCCACAGTGGGGGAATGTCAGAGCCGCGCACAATGATCTATATTGTTGGTGCCCAGGACGGCCCGGGCGAATTTCTGGGCCACGTAACTGTCTTCGTTGGTGGTGCGGGCCGAGGCGAACAGCCCCAGTGCATCCGGGCCATGAGATTGACGGATGCTGTCCAGTCTCTGATGCACCAGGTTCAGGGCTTCCTCCCATCCTGCCGGGCGAAGGCCGCCGTTTTCCCGGATCAGTGGAGTTTGCAGCCGGCTGCTGGAGTTGACAAATTTGAACCCGAACCTGCCCTTGACGCAAAGGCTGCCGTAGTTGGGCGGGCTCCGGGTGTCTCCCTCCACCCGGTAAAGGACGTTGTCCTTGTGGTGCAGGTACATCTGGCACCCCACTCCGCAGTAGCCGCAAGTGGTCTTGACCTTGTTCGTCTCCCAGATTCTGGGACTCTGCCGGGATTCTACAGGAATGATGGAACCCACGGGGCAAGCCTGCATGCACTCGCCGCAGAACACGCAGTCGGATTCCTTGAGGGGCCTGTCCCCGGCTGCTGCTATCTTGCTTTTTATTCCCCGGTAGGCATGGCTGATGGCGTTGTTGACCTGAATGTCGCAGCAGGCCTGCACACAGCGCCCGCAAAGAACACACTTGCTGAAGTCCCTGAGTATGAAGGGGTTGACCGCTTCAGTGCGGTGCACAACTGTGCGCGGGGAAAATCTCTTGGGGTTTACCTGGTAGCGGTAAGCCAGGTCCTGCAGAACGCACTGTCCGGAAGAGGGGCAGAGCAGGCAGTCGTGCTCGCCCACGGCCAGCAGCAGCTGCAGGGTGAGGCGTCTGGAGTTGACCACCCTGGGGGATTCGGTGTTGATCTGCATATCCCTTTGGGCCGGGGTGACGCATGATGCAGCCAGGTTGCGCGCCCCCTGGACCTCTACAACGCACATTCGACAGGCACCGGTGGGCGGTGCCCCGGGGAGGTGGCACATGGTGGGGATAAAAATATTATGTAACCGGGCTGCCTCCAGAATGGTCATGCCCTCCTCAAAAGGCAGGTTTTGACCGTTTATCTGCATTGTGTTCCCGGAATTCATGAGCTTGGACTTACAGCATGGCTAATGATCAAGAGCTGATTTTTTGTTTATGAAAGACACCTGCTGGGTGGTGCACTTTCATTTTGCCATTAACCCATACATACCGGTTATCAGCTTTCCGGGGTTTTGAAAAGTCGGTGAGTGAACATAATATCACTTGTGCGGCTTACGGACGAAGGTCTGAAGAGTCTATGAGAAAGTTCCTGCTCTAAGGCTGCTTTACAAGAGCCTTGCGGAAGAATTCGATTGCCGTGTACTCGTAAGAGATTTCTTCTTTCTTGCCCAAAAGCTTCTTGCGAAGAATGCCGTTGATCAGGCAAAGCATTACGATCACCAGATGGTCCACCGGGTGGGCGTCAAATTCTCCGCTGGCATTTCCTTTTTCCATGCATTCTCTTAGATATTCGACTATGATTTCCTGTTGCCGGGTAATGATCTTTTGACAGGTGTGGCTTTCGCTCTTGAGCTTGCTGGGGCAGTTGGCCAGGATCAGGCGTCCTTCGTGCGGGCTGTTTTCAGCCATGTGGATATGTAACCGGATCAGGTTGTTGATCTTCTCAAATTCAGTCTCGGTATTCCGGGGAAGTTCTTCCAGCATTTTTTCGTAATCTTGAAATATAGCCCGGATGATCTCGGTGAATATCTCTTCTTTGCCCTGAAAGTGATAGTAGAGCAGGGGCTCAGTAACACCTGCCTCCTTGGCTATCTGCAGGGTTGTAGTGTTGTCGAAACCCTGAGTTGCGAAAAGTTGTGTTGCAGTGCTGAGGATCTTGTGTTTCTTATTTTTAGCCATGATATTCATCCTGTTGGTTTCTGGTTTGCTGACAGCACCTCTATTTGAAATCTTAAATCAACAATGTCAAGGATTTTTATTATTTTTTTGTGGTATTGGTGAAAAGCCTTTTTTGAGTGTCAACCCAGCAGAGCCCGGGCAAAATTTTCAGGCTCAAACGGTCGCAGGTCCTCCATTTTTTCTCCCAGCCCGATAAATGAAATAGGTATCTGATGCTGCAGGGCTATGGCCACCATTACTCCGCCCTTGGCTGTGCCGTCCAGCTTGGTCAAAACTATTTCGTCAATATTTATTTCCCGGGCGAAAAGCTCGGTCTGGGACAAGGCATTCTGGCCGGTTGTTGCATCCAGGACCAGTATGGTGCGATGCGGGCTGCCGGGACGCTTTTTCTGCATAACGCTTTTAACTTTTTTCAGTTCCTGCATCAAGTCGGACTTAGTGTGCAGCCTGCCGGCAGTATCTACATAAAGAACGTCGATTCCATCGGCCACAGCTTTTTCCAGGGCCTCGTAAGCCACTGAAGCCGGGTCCGCCCCGTGGCTCTTGGCATAAAATTCGGCGTCGGCGCGATCAGCCCAGATGCCCAGCTGTTCTATAGCCGCGGCCCTGAAGGTATCCCCGGCGGCAATCATTACCCGGCGTCCCTTCATGCGGTCCTTGTGCGCGAGCTTGGCAATAGTTGTAGTCTTGCCGACTCCATTCACCCCGATCATCAGGACTACCTCCGGGGGATCGGGTTTGATTCTTTTTTGCGGTCTGGGAAAGAAGGCGGCAAGCTCTTTACCCAGGAGCTGCTTGAATTCCTGGGGATCCTCCACGATCTGCCCGGAGACTTTTGTCCGCAGCTTCTGCACCAGCTCGCCGGCTGCCTTGTGCCCGACATCGGACATGATCAGGATCTCTTCCAGTTCTTCCCAGAAGGCCTCGTCATAACTGGTGCTGGCACTCAGAAGCTGGTCGATCTGTCTGGATAGCTGGGCTTTGGTCTTGCTCAGGCCGTGGGAGAGTTTGATGAAAAGCCTGCTTTTTTCGTCCTCCTCGTCTTCAAGATCCAGGGCCAGGGCCAGCCTGTACTGAAGTTCCGACCTGAACTCATCCAGGTCGTTATACCCCATGTCATCAAGCCATTTGGAAAATCTGGAAACAAAGTCTTCTGCTTCATTTCTGGGGACTTCCAGGGCATCAAAGAAAAAGTAAAGCCTTTGCCACAGGACATCTCCCTTGGAATCAACTCCCTGCAGAAGATAATCCAGCCATACACTCAGCCTGGGTTCCGCCACTGCCAGAGACTGCTTGAGACGTGCCTGCCATTCTATCATCTCTGCGTCTGGAGGTGCTGTCGGAGTTTCGTCCTTTATTTCCGGCTTCTCTATCTCTTCTTGAGAATCGCTTTTCCACAGTTTTTTGATTTTGCTGAAAAAACCCAAGTTCAGTTCCTCCAGTTCAGATTTTTATAAGGAAGGGAGCTCATACAACCCCCCCCTGCCCCTCCTTGGCTAAGGAGGGGAGTTT
The DNA here is from genome assembly GCA_003554505.1 of Desulfonatronospira sp. Classification (GTDB taxonomy): domain Bacteria; phylum Desulfobacterota; class Desulfovibrionia; order Desulfovibrionales; family Desulfonatronovibrionaceae; genus Desulfonatronospira. Next base: position 4,080 of record PWGS01000111.1, read on the forward strand.
ATGCCGTGCCCGCAATCCTGAGCAGCAGGCCGGTTGAACGTTGCCATGCACCGCGTAAAGATAAATTTTTTCCTTTGCCATTTTCTTCGCCTTTGCGTGAAAAAAGGGTTGCAGGCATGGTCCGCGTCAGTACAGATCAATGAGGTACTTATCCCAGTGGATTTTACCTTTAGTCTTTTTTTTGTTACGCATAAGTACGTAAAGGGCACCGGTCCCGCCGTGTCTGGGCAGGGCGGAACAGAATGCCAGAACGATCCTTTTCAGCGGTTCCATGGTCAGCCAGACCTGAATCTCGTTTCGAAGCACCCCCTCGCCCAGGGGAGAGTTTTTTCCGCGTCCGGGAATCAGCAGGACGCAGGTTTTGCCCTGATGGTACTGTTCGCGCATGAAGTGCAAGAGTTCCTGCCGGGCCTGGTCGCTGTTCAAGCCGTGCAGGTCCAGGTGGGCTTCGATGCTCAGTTCTCCGTTCTTGAATCTGCGGAAAGTCCTGGTATTGATGCTTTTGACGTAGCCCTGTATGTATTCGTCGGAGAATTGGACATCAAACTCCACCTCGCCCCTTACAAGCCGGTAAAGGGTGTCCAGGTCGCTTTCTTTCTCCAGGGACACTCCCTCGGATGCGGGTTCTGTTTCCAAAGGAATATCCCGTCCCTTGCCCTTGAGGGGTTTAACCCCGGACATGGCTGTTTGGAAGAGATCCTCTTCACTTTTATCTTCCTCCTTCTCATCAGGGGAAGAAGGGGGGGCAGGTGGTTTTTCCTTGTTTTTCTTGGAGGGTATTTTTATTTTCTTAAGTTCTTTCAAGGAGTTCATATAAAATATCCCCGGAAAAAGAAACTCGATTAAACGGCATGCTCGCCGGAACTGTCCGGCTCCCGGCATGCACTGCCGTTTTTCTGCAAAGAGTGCAGATCGACTTTGCTTTTTATCAATTCCACTACTTCGTCGGAACTATCCGCCATGCAGAAGAGAGCGAAATCGCTTTCCTTCATATAGCCCCTGGAGACCATCTGTTCTGTCATCCATTTCAAGAGACCGTTCCAGAATTCCCTGCCCACCAGAATGATGGGGAAGGGCTTGATGCGTCTGGTCTGCATCAGGACCAGAGTCTCGCAGAGTTCGTCCATTGTGCCCAGCCCCCCGGGCATAACTACATACGCCCGGGCGTATTTTATGAACATGACCTTGCGCACAAAAAAATATCTGAAATCACATCTAAGGGTTATATAGTCGTTGGCTTTCTGTTCAAAGGGCAGTTTGATGTGCAGGCCGACTGAGTTTCCCTGGGCGTCGTAGGCCCCTCTGTTGCCCGCCTCCATTATTCCCGGTCCCCCTCCAGTGATTATGTTGAATCCGGAACTGGCAAGCCTGTTGGCTATATCGTAGGCCATGCGGTAATATTCGTCGTCCGGGAGCAGTCTGCCCGATCCGAATATGGATACAGCCGGCCCCAGGTCGTTCATTTTTTCAAAGGCGTCAACGAACTCAGCCATTATTTTGAAAAGACGCCATGAATTGGTGTATGAAAGGTCTTCAATAAGATATTGTTTTGAGTCGGCCATGCAGGTTTTCCTTGTTCCTGTATTCTGCTGTATCTGTAACTATTCACCATCTGTGGGCAAAGTCCCCGGACCTCAGGTGAGTTGCCTGTATTTATTGTTTGCCTGCTCTTGCTGTAAGCTTGAAGGGTTTCACCCGGGTATTCTTCCAGGCAATCCGGTTCTGGACTATAGTTATAAGACATCGATAATTCAAGCTCAGCCGAAGGCAGGTCATTTTATCAAGTCTTTATCCGGTAAAAATACTTTCCGGCTGGAAACCAATCTTGTATAAAATGATCAGATCCTGCCCTCTGCGACCATTTTGTGCAGTATGTCCTTATAGCTCAGTCCTGCACACTGAAACCCCTTGGTGCCGAATTTCATGTTGGCTTCCAGTATATACAGTCTGCCCCTGCTTTGGCATATATCAATGCCTGTCAGATCAAAGCCACAGGCCTGGGCAGCCCACAGGCCAAGTTCAAGCACTTTCCGCGGGATATTTTTCAGACATACTGTACCCCCTTGTGAGATATTGGCTTTGAAGCTTCCCCGTGCCGGTACCCTGCGGTAGGCGTGAACCACTTCATCGCCCACAACCACAACCCTGTAGTCGTCATCCACAGGCAGAAATTCCTGGATATAGGCCGGCTGATTTTTTGCCAGGTAGGTTTCCAGCTCATGCCGGTCATGAATAAGCCAGACACCGTGCCCCATGGACGATATCCTGGCCTTCTTGGCTATAAAAGGAAAGGAGAAGTCGTCTGTAATGGAGTTCTGCTGTTTGGGGCCGAAGTAAAACCTGGTCCTGGGAGCAGGAAGCCCCTGAAGCTGAAAAAGAAGGGTCTGTTTGATCTTATCCCCCAGAAAACGGTAGGTGTTCACACCGGGAAACATTTCCTTGCCCATGATCTGGAACAGGTCAGCAAATAACGAGGTGGGAAAATATATCTTTTCGGCCCTGCGAATCATGTCCAGCTTCCATGACGGGTAATCCTCGAGGTTGGGAAGCACGCCCAGGGGAAGAATATCCGGACAGTGGATCAGCTGGGAGCCAAGAGCAATCCGGGTATGGGTAGAAGATGATTCCATGATCGGTGATGGAGCTTACTGTTTTTCCAGCGTTTATAGCAGGGACAGGCAGGGTGACGCCGGTAGAAAAATAGGGTCAGGCAAAATCCCACCTGGGTCCTTCCGGGGTGTCCATGACCTCTATGCCTTTGGCGGTGAGTTCTTCCCGGATCCGGTCGGCAGTTTCAAAGTCCTTGTCTTTTCTGGCCTGCTGTCTTTTCAAAACCAGTTCCTGAACCGCCTGCGGATCTATATCCAGGCGTCTGCAGCGCATGATTTTTAATTCTTCCAGGAAATCTTCACCGGGACGCTGGAAAACTCCCAGGGCATTTCCCCAGTTTTCAAGCAGGCCGAGAATTTTCTGCATAATCTCTTTGCCGGCTTCACTTTTGCGGAAGGTCTTATTTTCAAGCATGCGGTTGGCCAGACGCACCAGGCCGAATACATAACCCACGGCCTCGGCTGTGTTCAGGTCGTCCTGCATGGCCTGGTCCCATTTGCGGGCAAGACCCTGCAGTTCCTCGTCTGCTTCAGGAAAGCTCTGCCCTTTGCTCCATTTTTCCTTCTGCAGTTCCTTCTGTAAAGCCGTCTTGGCCCAGTACACCCTCTTAAGGGCCTTTTCCGTCTCTTCCAGGGAACCGTCGGAATAGTCCAGGGGGCTGCGGTAGTGTTTTGTAAGCAGGAAAAAGCGCAGTACTTCCCCGTGGAAAGCATTCATTATATCCCTGATGGGTATGAAATTGCCCAGGGACTTGGACATCTTTTCAGAGTCCACCCGGACAAACCCGTTGTGCACCCAGTATTTCACGAATTCTTTGTCGAATGCCGCCTCGCTCTGGGCCTTTTCATTTTCGTGGTGGGGAAAAGCCAGGTCCTGGCCCCCGCCATGTATGTCGAAGGGAATGCCCAGGTATTTCTCGCTCATGGCGGTACATTCCAGGTGCCACCCGGGCCGGCCGGCCCCCCAGGGACTGTTCCAGGAGGGTTCCCCGGGGTTGGCTGTTTTCCACAGGGCGAAATCCAGCGGGTCCTCTTTTTCTTCATCCGGGGCTATCCTCGAACCGGACTGAAGTTCTTCAATGTTTCTGCCGGACAGTTGTCCGTAACGGGGCATTCTGCGCACCCGGAAGTAGATGTCCCCGCCGGAAGTAATGTAGGCGAAACCTTTTTCCAGAAGAGACTTTGTAAGCTGGATCATTTCGTCTATGTGTCTGGTGGCTCTCGGCTCCACATCAGCCTTGAGGACGTTTAATTCATCCATGTCCCGGTAAAAGGCCTCAATATATTTCTCGGCCCCCTGGTCCGGATCCAGGCCTTCTTCCTCTGCCCGTTTTATGATTTTATCGTCCACGTCGGTGAAGTTGCGGACAAAATTGACATGGTATCCCAGGCAGCGCAGGTAGCGTACCAGAACGTCAAAGACCACGCAGGACCTGGCATGTCCGATATGGCAGTAATCATAAGCTGTGATGCCGCAGACATACATTTTTACCTTGCCTGGCTCCAGGGGGACGAACTCTTCTTTTGCGCGGGGCAGGGTATTGTAGATGAGCATTATTATATTCCTGTGCGTTTGCGTTTGGTGTAGTTTCCTGCTGGAGTGAACAGCTTAGGTTTGTTCTGGACCCGCTGTTAATGAATCATCTCCCGCTTATGCCTGAGAGCGCTGACCAGCGCCAGCGCCTTGATTCCCTGGCCTTTTCCCGTGAATCCCAATCCCTCTTCGGTGGGGGCCTTGATATTTATCCGGCCGGGGTTGATGCCGGTGACTCCTGCCAGATTGGATCTGATGGAGGCTTTATGCGGCCCGATCTTCGGCTTCTGGGCGATTATGGTTATATCAATATGCACCAGTTCCAGTTTTTCAGCCTGGGCCATGGCCAGGACTTCGCTTAGAAAGACCATGCTGCTTAAATTTTCATTGGCCGGATCGGTGTCGGGAAAAAAATCCCCGATGTCTCCCATGCCCAGACAGCCCAGGATGGCATCCACCAGGGCGTGAACGAGTACATCCCCGTCTGAGTGGGCCTGGATGCCCGGTGCTCCGGGAATGGGCTGACCCCCGAGAATCATGGACCGGTCTCCACCGTAGCAGTGTACATCGTAGCCCAGCCCTGTGCAGGGCAGGGGGGCTTTTTCCTGGCTGCCGAGCACTTGCAGATCCTCGGATGTGGTTATCTTGATGTTTTTCTCTTCGCCGGGGATTATTTTGACCCGGTAACCGCACTTTTCCAGCATAGATGCGTCGTCAGTTGCTGTAAAGTCCTGTTTGAGCGCCTGCTGGTGTGCATCCCGGAGCGCTTGAAGGCTGAAGAACTGAGGGGTCTGGACCGCTGACAAACTGTCCCTGGACAGGGTTTTGAGAACCAGGTCTCCGTCAAGCTCCTTGATGGTATCTTTGCATTCGATGCCGGGGATTACGCCGCCGACTCCGGAAGAAAATTCCTGGATAAGTGATGTGATGAGACGGGGTGAAAAAAAAGGTCTGGCTGCGTCATGCACCAGAACGTGCGTACACTCCGGGGGCAGGGCCTGCATGGCTTTAGATACAGATTCCTGGCGAAGACCGCCTCCGGCAACACAGATTAAAGGAATTCCCGGATCTCTTTCCACCTGCAGTGCCCGGACTTCTTTTCGGCTTTGCTGCAGTTCCTTTTCTGGAAATGCAGCCACAAGACCGTTTACTTGCGGATTGCGGGCGAAGGTCTGAATGCTGTGCCAGAAAAGCGGCAGGCCCTGGTAGTTAAGAAACTGTTTTTTTTGTATCTGCCCGCGGCTCTGGAGCCTGGAGCTTTTGCCGGCGGCAAGAAGGACAGCCCATATATTCATGCTGGATTTCCTTAAAAAAGGGGAGTTGGACGATAAGCCGGGTTCTGTCAACGGGCCATCATTCA
>PWGS01000138.1 GCA_003554505.1 Desulfonatronospira sp.
TGCCCGCTCCAGGGTAAAGGTGGTGGTTGACGGAGGAAACGGTGCAGCAGGACTGGATTGTGTACAGGTCCTGGAAGACGCCGGGGCGGAAGTTATCCCCATATATTGCGATCCTGACGGCGACTTCCCCAACCATCATCCCGACCCGACAGTAATGAAGAACAATGAAGACCTGGTGGCAGCTGTTGAAAAGGAGAAGGCACAGCTTGGGATCGGGCTGGACGGCGACGGGGACCGCATAGGAGTGGTGGATGAAAAAGGCGGGATGATTTACGGTGACCAGCTGCTGGCCATCTACGCCAGGGACGTGCTGCAGCAGAACCCCGGGGCCTGCGTCATCGGGGAGGTAAAATGTTCCCACCTGATGTTCAGCGATATCAAAAAGCACGGCGGCAGGCCCATAATGTGGAAAACCGGACATTCCCTTATCAAGGCAAAAATGAAGGATGAAGACGCTCTGCTGGCCGGTGAGATGAGCGGACACATGTTTTTCGCGGACCGTTATTACGGCTTCGACGATGCCGTGTATGCGGCCAGGCGTTTGGTGGAGATCGTGGCCAAGAAGCAGGGTCAGCCTGTGAGCGGTTTTCTGGACGACTGGCCGAAGACCGTGAATACCCCGGAAATCCGTGTTGAATGCCCGGACAAGATCAAGTTCGACGTGGTCAGAAAAGCCCAGGAATATTTCCGGCAGCACTATGATATAGTGGATGTGGACGGGGTGCGTATTACCTTTGAAGATGGCTGGGCCCTGCTGAGGGCCTCCAATACCCAGCCTGTTCTGGTGCTCAGGTTCGAGTCCGAGTCCGAGACAAGGCTGCAGGAACTGCGTGCTCTCATTGAAAAGCCTTTAAAAAACTGGGTCCAGGAACTGTCCTGATAAATGCGCAAAATCTTTCTGCTGGTTATGCTGCATATCCTGGTCCTGGGGGGGATATGGCTGTGGCGCGCTGAGCCGGACGTTCCGGTGCATCCAGGCGATCCTGCCAGGATCAGCATGACCGGGCAGGAAACCGGAGAGCTTACAGACGGGGAAATCCACCTGCCCGGACTGCCGCCGGTTGATGTGGATATTGACGGCCCGGCCAGAACAGCCCTGTGGGTATACCTTCCCCAGCACATGCTGCAGGACCTGGATCGGGACAGTCCGGTGAACATCAGGCTGCCGGGCGAGGGCGGAGAGGTTTTCACCGGCCGGGTGGCCGGGGTGGATACTGTTTCCAGAGAGCGCGGCGGTGAAACCCTTTACCGGGTTCTGCTGGAGCTGGACCCGGGGCAGGGTAAAGTCGGGGAAATGATAATCCCGCCTTAAGCAGTTTCCATGTACTTGCCGGTTACCTTCCGGATACTCATAAACAGACAGGGCAGGGGATAAATTAAAACATGAGCAGGAGTTTAATGCCCTGTTCCGGCTCCGGGGGCAGAGGACAGAGCAGTACTTTCAGAATATTTGTAACCGTATTGCTTTTCGTGGTGGTGGGGCTTTTCTTCTGGAAGAACTACGAGCGTTCCATGGACGTTATCCTTTCCAGCCACTTGGTCCGGGACGAGACCGGGACCCTGTCCCGGGAACAGAAGGATGAACTGTCTTCCTTCGCAATGGGCCTGCAGGACAGGTTTGGATTCGGGCTTCAGATAAGGGTGTTCGAGCATTTCGTGGAAAAGCCCGAGCCTGATTCCCGGGTGATCTTCATGGGTGTCAGCCCTGCCTGCCAGGAGGTTGAAATCGTATGGCCCCCGGTCCTTAGAAGGGCCCTGCCCGAGGATTTTACCCGGCACATGGAAGAAGAGCATTTTGAAGAGTACTGGCAGGGGGAAAACTGGTCCAGGGGTCTTTACCAGGCCCTGCATATGCTGAAGGAGGAGCTGCTGGCAATTGAGCAGGAATAACAATACGCAGGTGGTGGATATTTATACCGACGGGGCCTGCCTGGGCAACCCCGGTCCCGGAGGATACGCCGCAATACTTAAGTGGGGGGACCTGGAAAAAGAGATTTTTCTGGGAATCGAAGAAACCACCAATAACCGCATGGAGCTCATGGCCGTACTGGAAGGCCTCAAGGCCCTGAAATATCCCTGCAGGGTGCGCATCCACACCGACTCTCAGTACATTGCAAGGGCCATAAACGAAAAATGGCTGGAAAAATGGCAAAGAAACGGCTGGAAAACAGCCCAGAAAACCGACGTCAAGAACCGCGATCTTTGGGAAGAACTTGCCCGCCTGATACAGATCCACCAGGTGGAATTCAAATGGCTCCGGGGACACAGCGGTCATGAGTTCAACGAGCGCTGCGACAAGCTGGCCCGGCAGGCGGCCCAGGCGGTGAGTTGAAACAAGACTGCGGGTTAATTTAGTTTCCAGCCGGAAAGTCTTTCTTTCCGGATGTCGAAGCTATTGGTTTTCTTTACGGAAGCGAGGAGTTTCACCGGGGTCCCCATGCCATAAAAAGGAGGAATATTGACTCAGGATTTACATCTTCTGGATGAACTGCAGGACAAGCTGGGATACAGATACAAAAACCCTGAGCTTCTGGTAAGGGCCTTGACTCACAGTTCCTATGCCAACGAGAGGCATATGGAGCATAATGAACGGCTGGAATTCCTTGGAGATGCTGTCCTGGAGCTCTGCATTTCCAATGTTTTGTTCTTCAGGTTCCCCCGGGCTGCCGAGGGACACCTGACCAGGCTCAGGGCAGCCCTGGTCAGCGAGCCCCCTCTGGCCAGGCTGGCCAGGTCGTTGACCCTTGGGGATTATATTTTTCTGGGCAGAGGGGAGGAACAGCAGGGCGGCCGGGACAGGGATGCGGTGCTGGCCGACACCCTGGAGGCGATTCTGGGCTCCATTTACCTGGATTCCGGATATGACGGGGCCTTTGAGTGCATATCCGCCCTTTTTGAGGAGTTGATTCCCGAAAGAGTGGAAGTACTCCCTGCGTCCAAGGATTTCAAGAGCAGACTGCAGGAAAAGACCCAGGGCCTGTTTCGGGCCAGGCCGGTTTACAGCCTGCTGGACAGTTATGGTCCGGAACACGAAAAGATTTACAGGGTCCAGGTGGAGCTTCCCGACGGGACCGGTATTGAGGCCAGGGCCGGCAGTGTGAAAAAGGCCGAACAGAAAGCGGCCAGCAGGGCACTGAAGCCCCTGGAGGGCCGGGAGCAGGATTAAACAGGAGGAAAACGGAATCTGCAGCTTGACGTTTAGATCGTCCAGCTTTAGCAGATGGAGAATAGTTACGTCGGTTTCACAGAAAACAATGCAGGCCGGTCAGGTATATTGACCCGGCTGCATTTCATGTTCAAGGAGCCTGAACTTCATATTCAGGTTTTAACCCCGGGTAAATTATGTCTTCTTTTGTATTCGAAATAAGCAAACAAGAACAGGACTATCTGAAAAATCTGGCTTTTTTGAGCATCAAATCCCGGATAGAAGGCCTGGAGCCTGATTATCCCATGCCACCCAGCGATAAGCTCAAGGAAAATCTGGGCGCATTTGTGACCCTGAAAATCAAGGGCAGACTGCGCGGCTGTATTGGGAATATAGTTGGAGACGGGCCTCTCTGGAAACCCATTATAAGAATGGCCGGAGAAGCCGCCTTCAATGACCCCAGGTTTCCTGAGCTTACTGCACAGGAGTTGCAGGTGCTGGAGCTGGAGATATCCATACTGAGCCCACTGGAGCCTGTACCGGATATCCACCGGATTGAACCCGGCAGGCATGGACTTGTGGTGCGCAAAGGGCAATACTCCGGACTTCTTTTACCCCAGGTGGCCCGGGAATGGGGATGGGACCGCGAGACCTTCCTGGCCCAGACCTGCCGCAAGGCCGGTTTGCCTGAGGACTGCCACAAGGATAAAGGGGTTCAGCTGTTCTGGTTTCAGGCGGCAGTCTTTTAGGTTGCCGGAACAGCCTGTTTTTTTACAGTGGCTTTTAAGGAATCAGTCTAATATATGTCGTTTCCATCCGGATAGTCTTTCTTTCTTCTGATTTCCGCACTCTGTCTTCCGGGTTTCCTAAGCCTGGATCATCTCTTTGTACCTGGCAAAGAAGTACCTGCTGTCGTGGGGGCCTGATGCGGCTTCCGGGTGGTACTGGATGGCCATTACAGGCCTGGTCCTGTGTTTGAATCCTTCCAGGGTGTTGTCGTTTAGATTGACATGGGTCTGCTCCAGAAAATCCAGGTGGTCGATATTGACGCAGAACCCGTGATTCTGGGAGGAGATTTCAATTTTTCCGGTGCTCAGGTCCTTGACCGGATGGTTCATGCCGTGGTGGCCGAACTTCAATTTGAAACTGGAAGCACCCATGGCCAGTCCCAGGAGCTGGTGACCCAGGCAGATGCCCGCCACAGGAAACTTTTCCAGCAGTCCGGATATGATCTCGATAATTTTGGTCATTGCTGCCGGATCTCCGGGTCCATTGGACAGGAAAATACCGTCAGGGGCGGCTTTGACCGCCTCCTGGATTCCGAAATCCCAGGGTACCACCAGCAAGTCCAGGCCCTGAGCCTTGAGAAGTCTCAAAATGTTCCATTTGATGCCGTAATCGTAGACCAGGACCCTGGGTCCTGTGCCCGGCCAGTCATAACTGCCGTCCTGGTTGAGTTCAGCCTGCATGGGTCCCCATCCGGTCCAGGCAAAGGGGCTGGTGCAGCCTGCCTTTTCAGCCAGGTTGAGGCCTTCCATGTGCGGAAGCTGCAGGGCCCTTGCGGCAAGTTTGCCGGGGTCGTTTTCGGTTGTGGACATAACCCCGCGCATGGCCCCGTATCTACGGATATGGGTGGTCAGGGCCCGGGTGTCTATGCCTTCAATACCCATGACCCTGTGTCCTCTTAAATAGTCGGGCAAAGACTGGGTGGATCTCCAGCTGGAAGGGATCTGGCAGCACTCCCTGGTTATGAAACCGGCGGCCTGGATCTTTTCCGACTCCACATCCTCGGAGTTCACCCCGTAATTGCCCATGAGCGGATAGGTCATGCACACCATCTGGCCCATGTAGGAAGGGTCGGTAAGTATTTCCTGATAGCCGGTCATACCTGTATTGAATATGACTTCACCCTCGGCCTCGCCCATGCCGGTAAAAGACCGGCCCTCAAACCATGTCCCGTCTTCCAGGGCCAGTAAAGCTCTCATGTCTGTCTCTCCTGCAATAATTGAACTGTTCGGTAAATATCTTCAGGCACGTCCACCCCGTGACAGGGATACCGGGTAACAACCACATCAACGGGGATGCCTGCCTCCAAAAGCCGCAATTGTTCGAGTTTCTCAGTCTGCTCCAGAACGCTTTGCCTCATCTGTTGAAACTTTTCCAGGATATCGTAACGGTAAGCATACAGACCGATATGTCCCAGGAAAGGGCCTGATCCGTCCTGGGACCAGGGGATGGGGCAGCGGGAGAAATAAAGCGCCCGCCCGCTCTGTGATATTACCACCTTGACCACGTTGGGATTTTTCGCCTCCAGGTGATCTATCCTTCTGGCCGGGGGGGTCACGCAGACCCCGTCTGCAGATACAAAAGGCTTAAGGAGTTGGTCAAGTATTTTCGGCTCCAGGGCCGGTTCGTCTCCCTGGATGTTCCCCACCACGCTGTGCCTGGCAAGCCCCAGGTTCCTGGCGGCCTCCATGATGCGGTCGGTACCGCTCTGATGTTCCGGGGAGGTCATGAGTACGGGTACTTCCAGTTTCCTGGCTGCCTGAAAAATCCTTTCGTCGTCCGTTGCCAGGTAAACATCCTGCAGCAGGGTGCACTGCACCGCCCGATGGTAAACATGCCAGAACATGGGCTTGCCCATTATCTCCGCCAGGGGTTTGCCTGGAAATCTTGTAGATGCGTACCTGGCCGGAATGACGCCGGTGAACCGCGGAAGCTTATGGACCCTGTCTGTCAAGCCTGGTCAACTCCCATGCCCGGCAATGATGCCGGCCAGTTCCTGTGTTCCGCCTCTGCGACTCAGCAGGTACTCATTGAACTTTTTTTCCACCTGCTCCCGGGAGAGGCTCTGCGGTTGTTTCAACCTGGAGCAGAGTTCATGTTCATCCCGGACCTGGATAAGCAGGCCGACGTCCACGATTTCTGAACCCACCCATGTAAAATTGTCCCAGAAGGGTCCCACGCAGGGAACAACCCCCTGACCCAGGGCCTCCAGAAAGTTCTGTCCCCCGCAGGGCATGAGACTTCCGCCTACGAACACCGACCTGGCCATGGCGTAAGCCGCTTCCAGTTCCCCGAAGCTGTCCCAGAGGATCACCCCGGCAGGGGCTGTTCCGGATTCAAGGCTGGAGCGCAGAGAACAGGGAATACCTTCCCTGTCCAGGGTCTTCTGCCAGGCCCCGACCCGGGGCATGTGCCTGGGAAACAGGGCGATGGTGGTTTTGGGGCGGGCGCTGTACAGCTTTTGTATGACCCTGGCCATCTGGGCTTCTTCCTCTCTGCGCACGGAGCCCAGGACTATAAGGGCATGCTTGGGCTTGAAATAGGTGGACAGAGGATTCTGGACATAGGGGATGGGGGTTTTGTCCACCAGGAGGTCGAATTTGATATTGGACATGATCGAGGTCTGCGCAGAGGGAAAAAGCGATGAAAATCTCTCCCGGTCCCTTACGGAGACAGCAGCGATCCTGTCCGGAGCAATGGATGCCAGAAGCCTGCGCAGGGGGTAGTAGCGGCAGAAGCTTTTGAGGCTCAGGCGTCCGTTGCCCAGGATCACCGGGACATTTTTCCGTCTGCAGGCATAGAGAAGAGACGGCCAGATTTCCGTCTCCAGAAGCCCCAGTTTTTCCGGCCGAGCCCTGTACAGGGCCATGGCCATTATGCACAGGTTGTCAAAGGGGAAATAGGCCTTCTGTGCATCTTCTTTTATTTCCCTGTCCAGAAAATCCATGCCCTGCCGGGTATTGGTGGTGACCAGGATATTTCTGATACCCTTGCGGTTTAATTCGCGAACCAGAGCAGCGGCCAGCCTGGCCTCTCCCACTGAGGCCGCCTGTATCCAGACCTGGAAGGGTCCGCGGGGCATGCCGAAACCCAGCCTTCCCGAATCAACGGGAGTTTCTCTTCTGACTATGAGCAGAATGGGCAGGGCAATGACCCAGAGCAGGGAATAGATCATGAGCAGGGTCCAGGGGCAAAAGGAAATTCTTCTGGTTTTCATCTTGTCACCTCGGTTGGTTGGAGTTTAAAGCCAGGGACAACAGCCTGGCAATGAGGTCGGTGAAACCGATTCCAGCCTGCTTTGCCGCCTTGGGCACCAGGCTGGTCCGGGTCATGCCCGGCAGGGTGTTGGTTTCCAGAATATAGATGTTGTCCTCATCGTCCAGTATAAAGTCTGAGCGGCTGTAGTGCCTGAGTCCCAGGATGTTGTGGGCATGCAGGGACATTTCTTGAATGTTTTGGTTTGCCTCTTGAGTTATGGGAGCAGGGCAGATCTCTACCGCCCCGTCCGGATCGTATTTGCTGCGGTAGTCGAAAAAATCGCCTTTAACCGGCTGAATCAGAATCGGCGGCAGGGGCTCATTGTCCAGGACAGCGCAGCTTACTTCCCGGCCGGGAATGAATTCCTCCACCAGGATTTCCCCTTCAGTACCCTTTTTTTGCAGAAAAGAAAGCATCTCTTCCTGGATGTAAAATATCTGCATATCCAGGCTGGAACCGCCCAGGTTGGGCTTGCAGACCACCGGCGTGGGCATTTCCTGCAGGCGGCTTTCCGGATAATACAACCCGCCCCTGGGGGTCGCAAGTCCGTGATTGAGGTAAAACTGTTTGCTCAGGGCCTTGTTCAGGGCCAGAAAGGAACCCCGGACTCCGGAACCCTGGTAGGGCAGGCCCACATCTTCCAGCAGCCCCTGAACGCTGCCGTCTTCGCCTGGAGACCCGTGCAGATTTATGATGGCCGCGTCCGCTTCACGGGCTTTGTGTACAAGCTCCTGGTAATCCGGGGTTAAATCCAGGAACAAAGCTTCATGGCCCAGGCTTTCCAGAGCTTCTTTAATCTGTACTGCTCCGTTCAGGGAGACCTCTCTCTCCTTGGACCACCCGCCTGCTATCAAAAGTACGCGCATTCAAATCCGCCTCAAGGTTCTGGTTGAACTGTTCCTGGATGTGCAGGGTCTGTTGCCATGACTGGCGGATAAGGCCCTGCATTCTTTCGTTAATGCCGTAGCGCCTGTAAATATCCGAGTATCTTGTTTCAAGACTGACTATCCGGTCATGCATCACTCTTTTGTCGCTGTAGAGGATAGCCAGAGGCAGGAAAAATTTGTGGATATCCACTGCTCCCGGCCAGTAGACATGATGCATCCCTCCCTGGGCTATGGCCGGGTTGCCGGTCAGCTCCATGACCAGGCTGGCTCCGAGCTGATTGTGACATCCCCCGTGCTCCACGCAGTAGAATTTGCCCACATCGTGCAGCAGGGCAGAGGCCACTACCGCTCTGGTATGGACGTGCATTCCCTTTTGCAGGGCCAGAGTGCAGATCTCCAGGGCGACACGGGCCACCAGGATGCTGTGATCTATTATATGCCGGGGAAGGTTGTATAGCTTCAGGTAATTGAGGCATTCCTCCCTTGTGGGAACTTTCCACCGGGGATCTATGGGGTATGGAACTGGCTGAAAAGCAGAAATCATTTAACACGTGGTGAATATTTACAAATGATCAAGAATTGACATGATGCCGGATAGACCTGCTTTGATCTCGAATCACCGGTAACATCGAACCCGAAAAAAGGCAAAACAATTCTCCTGCTCCAGGTTCTGCCTTCAAGGGTTACGGCAAAGATGCAAGACACTGTCATCAGTATTGACCTTTTCGGGCTGGCTGGTTACTTAGTTTTCATCCGGAAACTTTATTTCCGTATGAAAACTAACGCGGGCCATGCCAGCATCCCAAACGATAAAGTTGCCCCTGGCCACTTAAGCGTCTGTGCTTACGCTGATAATCGGTGTCGGGGTCGGTATCGGGATCGGCTTCCGGCTCGGGGAGCCTGCAGCTCGGAGAGGGTCGAAGTCAGAATCAAATCCGGTAGGCACAGTCATGTAAACAGCTGCCCCCATACTTTCGATGCCGATTCCGATACCGACCCCGACAAAGGAAGTAGTATGAGAAAAACAAAAATAGCGGAATAATTCCAGGGCCAAGCGTTGAACCACCGCCATAGCTCAAATTTTTCTTGTTTTTTATGACCCCAGTCTATTGTAAGAAGATTTGTAACTGTTCAGCACATTTTGTGTGTACTCTTGTTCTGGCCATCGGTGTCGGGGTCGGTATCGGTATCGGGGTCGATAGAAAACCGAAAGCCAAAGTTGCGTGGGGCCTTCCCCAACA
>PWGS01000091.1 GCA_003554505.1 Desulfonatronospira sp.
CAGTTCACCCTCTGGGGGCAGGTGGGTTCAGAGGTCTCCAGGGGCATCCTGCTGGTCATACCTGTAGGAGATTCCCTGCTTTATGCCGAACCGGTGTTCTTGAAGCCCGATACCCTGGATTTTCCGGAGCTTCGAAGGATAATCCTGGCTGATTCGGAGCAGGTGGTCATGCACCAGATGCTGGACGACTCCATTGACGCTTTGGTGGGGGAATTGCCTGCAGTGGCCCCGGTGGTGGAGACCGACGAGGAACTGCCTGTACGCGAAGACCGCGAAGACAGGGTCCTGCCCGAGTTCCGCGAAGGCCTGCGCGAGGCGGTGGACAGCCTGCAGGAAGTTCTGGACGGCCTGAGGGAGATGCTTAGATAACGCTTCTGTCCTCTAATGCGGGCCATGCCCGCAACCCGAGCGAAAAAGTTACCCCTGACCACTTAACTGTCTATGCTTACGCTTATCATCGGGGTCGGGATCGGTATCGGTATCGGCTTCCGGCTCGGAGAGCCTACAGCTCGGAAAGGGTCGAAGTCAGAATCAAATCTGGTAGGCACAGTCATGTTAAAAGCTGCCCGGTATTTTCGATACCGATTCCGATACCGACCCCGACCCCGACAAAGGCGGAAAAATCCAGCGCCATAGTACAAATTTTTCTTTTTTTTTATTACAGGGCTTCAGGAATAAGTCCTAAACAACCCTGGTGAAGATCCAGGGGCCGGCCACAAAGGTCCCCAGGACGCTGCCCTGGTTGGCCAGGACCACCACCAGAAGGATTCTGCATACCGGGTTCATCCAGAAGGCCTTTATGGAAGTAAAGGCCTTGGGCAGATTTTCCAGGTCAGAGACCAGCGGTTTCTTGACCCAGGCCTGCACCAGGCCGGCTATCCACCCGGCGGCCATGGGGGGGTTCAGGCTGGTCAGGGGGGCAGCCACAAAAGTGGCTGCTATGGTGTAGGGATGGGCCAGGGCCAGGCTTACAGCCAGGGCTGAGCACAGTCCGTTGACCAGGATCCAGATATATATGGACTGCACGGAATGCTGCGCCCCCTGGGTAACAAAGCCCAGCACCAGCAGGCCGATTATAATCAGGGGGATCCCCCACTTGATTATGGTGGGCCAGACAGCCTTTCTGGGCATCTCAGTCAGCGGGCCGGTGTCTATGTCCTTGTCCAGGTAGCCGGTAATTCCGGGAATGTGCCCGGCGCCAACGATTACCAGGATGGTCCGGCCGGGACTGTTGGCTATCTTGTGGGCCAGGTACTGATCCCGCTCGTCGATGAGCGATTTCCGGATCTGGGGAAAGGACCTGGAAAACTCATCCATGACCACCTGGAGCTGATCCTTGTTTTTGAGTTTCTCAATGTCCTCCTTTTTGATGTCCCCGGGGAAGGCCATTCCCGCCAGAAGCTGCATCAACAGCTTGAATTTGCCCCACATGGACAAAGAGCCCCAGACCCTTTTCAGGGTTATGTTCACGTCCCTGTCCGCCAGTACGAGATCTGCACCGGTGCTTTCAGCCTGCTTTACTCCTTCAAGCATTTCTGCTCCGGGTTTGACCCCCAGCTTCTCCCCGATTTTACGATAGAATGCGCTGAGCCCAAGCTGGGCCAGCAGGAAGAGAGCCTTGTTTTCCTTGATAACCTGGTAGATGTCCGTGTTTTTCCATACATCCGGGTGCATCATGGTCTGGTACCTGGAAGGGCAGAGTTCAACGCAGATGGTGTCCGGACGGATCTGTTCAACAGCCTGCTGAACATCATCTACGCTCTGTTCTGAGACGTGGGCTGTGCCCAGTAGATAGACGGTCTTTTCACCTGCCTGGACCTGATGCAGGTTTTCCAGGTTGCCCGGGTTTTGCTGACTCATTTCTGCTGAATGCTCCTGATGGGTGTTCATGTTGATAAGAGGATTGCGGCCTGCTTGCAGGCCTTCCGGTTTTTGTGTATTTGCATATTTTGGGCCGCCCAGCCGGCCAAAGCATATAACATGTTTCCATCCGGAAAGTCTTTCTTTCCGGATGAAAACCAACATCCGTCTATCCAGCCGAGGATGCAAGCAACTAGAATGCATGTTTTAGATGACAATGTCCAAAAAAAGCTGAACTTTGATCCTGCAGCAACCCTGTCCCGCAGCCTTTTTGAGCACGGCTTTTTTGCCGGGGTGCCCCTGTGTTCCGGCATCGGCCTGTGCGGGGGGTGCAGGGTGATATTTCACAGAGGCGTGCCTGAGCCTTCGGACAGGGACCATGAGTATTTCGGTCCCCGGGAACTGTCACTGGGACATCGCCTGGCTTGTGCTCATTTCCCGGATGCGGACATGGTCCTTGAGGTCCCGCAACAGAGCAGGCCGGGAAGATTCGAGTGGCAGAGCAGTACCGCTCCCCTTGCGGCCGGGGGGGACCTGGGCACCACCAGCATCAAATGGGGGTTTTACCATGACCGGTCCGGGCCAAGCACAGGTTCTGTTTTAAACCCCCAGATGGGAGCCGGCAGCGAAGTCATGTCCAGGCTGGCTTACGCCATGGAAAGCCCGGGACATTTCCGGCAGCTGCAGGACCTTCTGCTGCAGGAGGTCAAGAGCATACTTGAGTTTTCCAGGGAGAGCATCCCGGCCTGCATTACCGGGAATCCGGCCATGATCCACCTGCTGCTGGGCCTGAATATTTCCGGGCTGGCCGGTCATCCATACCACCTGGGCGGCCCGGCCGGAGACTTTTTCACCCTGCCGGGAATCAGGCAGGAGGCTTTTATTCCACCTCTTATCTCACCGTTCGTGGGAGCGGATATATCCAGCGGCCTTACCTGCCTTATTCTGCAGCAAAAGGCAACTTTTCCTTTTTTGTTTTTTGATCTGGGCACCAATGGTGAAATGGTACTGGGGCTTGGCCCGGACGAGTATTTCTGCACCAGTGTGGCCCTGGGTCCGGCCCTGGAAGGAGTAGGGCTCAGATTCGGCAGCGCCTTCGGCGACCGCGTAGCCTCGGGGTTTGATTTCACCCAGAAAGGAATCCAGCCGGATACTGCAGCCTGGAACGGCCTGGTTTCGGGCAGCGGGTACCTTTCCCTGGCAAGTCTTTTGCTGAGGCTTGGATGCATGGATGATAAGGGTAGTTTCAAAAGACCGGAGACCAGGGTAGCGGACAAAGTGCAGGTGCAGGACAACAGGGTGGGCCTGGGGGACGGTTTTTTTCTGGGGGGCAGGGACGTGGAAGAAATGCTCAAGGTCAAGGCCGCCTTTACCCTGGGCCTGGATTATCTGTTCAGGAAGACTTCCATGTCCATGGACCAGGTGCCCCGGATATATATGGCCGGGGCACTGGGAGAGCATTTCAGGCTGCAGGACCTGGAGGAACTGGGATTTCTGCCCAGGGGGGCTTCCCACAAGTGCAGACTGGCGGGCAATACTTCAATGAAAGGGGCATTGATGCTGGCCAGGGATCAGGAGGCCAGGAACTGGGTGCAGAAGCTGCCGCAAAGGATGCACAGCCTGCCCCTGGCCGAGGACCGGGATTTTTTCAATGCCGGCTTTTTCAGGCACATGCGTTTCCAGTTCACCCCTGCCTCTGATAAGGATTAAATCGAAAATTAAGGACTATGGTATTAGCGGATTAAGATAACATCTTGTATATATAATCCCCCAATCCCCCAATCCCTTTATTCCCTAATACTACAGCGAAACTTTTTACCCAAATCGCGTCAAACTCAAAACGGGTAAAAAGCGGCTCTTTTTACCCAAAACAGGTTTGACTCAAAACGGGTAAAAAGTTTCGCGAAGTGCTATTCCGAATTTCCTGAATCCATCTTTTTATCTGCGTCCGCCTCCGCCTCTGGGAGGTCCGCCGGAACGGCCGCCCCCGCCGCCTTTTCTGGGTCCGGGCCTGGAAGCTGAAGACAGGTCAAAGGTCTTGCGCTGTTCTTCCATGAGTACGGCCATGCGGCTCAGGCGTACCTTGCCCCGGTCATCGATCTCGATGACCTTGACCTTGATATTGTCCCCGATATTGACCGCGTCGGATACCTTTTCCACTCGCCCGGTATCCAGCTGGGAGATGTGCACCAGTCCGTCCAGTCCGGGCAGGATCTCCACCACTGCCCCGAAATCCAGAATCCTGGTGACCACGCCTTCGTAATCTTTGCCCAGTTCGGGCTTCTGGTTGTAAAAAAGGATCATTTCCTTGGTCTTCTGCAGGACTTCTTCCGAGGGGGCGAAGATGGATATCTTGCCGGAGTCCTCGATGTCTATGGAAGATCCGGTTTCCGCGGTTATGGCCTTTATATGCTTGCCTGAAGGGCCTATGACGTCCTTTATTTTGTTGGTGTCCACCTGGATTACTTCCATTTTGGGAGCAAACGGAGAAAGTTCTTTTCTGGGCCTGTCTATCACCTGGTTCATCTGGTCCAGGATGTGCCTGCGTGCTTCCAGGGCCTGATCCAGGGCCTGATGCATGATTTCCCCGGAAATCCCTGAGATCTTTATATCCATTTGAACAGCGGTTATGCCGTCGTAGGAGCCGGCCACCTTGAAGTCCATGTCGCCAAGGTGATCCTCGTCCCCCAGGATGTCCGTAAGCACGAAGTATTCGTCCTTTTCCCGGATAAGCCCCATGGCGATTCCGGCCACAGGCTCCTTTACAGGAACCCCTGCATCCATGAGGGCCAGGGTGCCGCCGCAGACAGTGGCCATGGATGATGAGCCGTTGCTGTCCATTACTTCCGATACCAGGCGAATGGTGAAGGGGAAGTCCTCTGAAGAGGGAAGCACGGGCTGAATGGCTCTTTCGGCCAGGACGCCGTGTCCGATTTCCCGCCTGGAGGGCCCGCGCAGGAACTTGACTTCACCCACGCAGTAGGGGGGGAAGTTGTAGTGCAGCATGAAACTCTTGCTGCTGTCCCCGGCCAGAGTCTCGATGTGCTGGATGTCGGTGGAGCTGCCCAGGGTGGCTATGGTCAGGGCGGTGGTTTCCCCGCGGGTGAACAGTGCGGAGCCGTGTGTGCGGGGCAAAAGACCCACTTCGATGCTCAGCGGACGTACGGTCCTTAAGTCACGTCCGTCGATGCGTGTCTTTTCCGAGCTGATTTTCTCCCGCATTATGCTTTTTTCCAGATTTTTGAAAATCTCCCCGAACTTATCCAGCCTCTCTGATTCCGGGCCGAATCTTTCCTGCAAAGAGGCTTCCACGCGATCCTTGACCTCTGACTTGGCGTTCTTTCTGGGCATTTTGCCCTGTGTTTCCAGAGCCCCGGCCAGGTCGCGCGCTGCCAGCTCCTTTACCATCTCTTCCAGTTCCGGGTCTCTTTCAGGCTCTGCCGGGATTTCCATTTTATCCTGTCCGCACTGGCTGCGCAGTTCCTCCTGGCTGTCCAGGATGGGGATCAGCTGATGCTTGGCCCAGTCTATGGCCTTGGCCACGATGTCTTCAGGGAGAAAGTCGGCCGTGCCCTCAACCATGACCACCCCGTCACGGGTGGAGGCCACCATGAGGTTCAGGTCGCTCTGGTCCAGGAGCTTGAGGCTGGGGTTCAGGATGAACTCGTCATCAATGTATCCCACCCTGGCTCCGGCCAGGGGACCCATGAACGGGATTTTGGACATGTGCAGAGCGGCCGAGGCCCCGCTGATGGCCAGTATGTCCGGGTCATTCACGGGGTCTGCCGAAAGCACCGTGGCCATTACCTGGACTTCGTCATTGAATGTCTCCGGGAAAAGCGGTCTTATGGAGCGATCAATCAATCTGGAGACCAGTGTTTCGCGTTCGCTGGGTCTTCCTATTTCCCGGCGGAAGTAGCTGCCCGGTATCTTGCCGGCGGCGTAGGACATTTCCTGGTAGTTGACCGTCAACGGAAAAAAGCCCGGATTGTTTACCATGGGCTGGGTGACCGCGGTAACCAGGACCACTGTATCCCCGCTTTGCACAAGAACCGATCCATGGGCCTGGTTGGCCATCTTTCCGGTTTCAAAAGTCAGCTTGTAGTCGCCGGCCAGTGAAGTGATCTTGGTACTATTGAACTCTTTCAGCATAATTTTTATCGATCCTTTGTAAGTAGTTGCATTTCAGGAGGTGCTCCGGGTCCGGCTCTGCCGGAGCATGGCTGTCGGGTTTACGGTGCGTCCATGTATTTTTGCCGGTACTGTAATTTTATTCGCCGGGATGCCTGTATACACTGACGCACCGAAAACAGGGGGTTGCCGGGATTATTTCCTGAGTCCGAGCCTGGAAATGAGCCGGCGGTAACGCTCTACATTTTTTTCCTTGAGGGAATTAAGGAGCTTTCTTCTTTTGCCCACCAGCTTCAAAAGACCCGTGCGGGAATGAAAATCCTTCTTGTGGGTCTTGAAGTGTTCAGTCAGGTACTTGATGCGCTCAGTAAGCAGGGCTACCTGGACTTCAGGCGAGCCGGTGTCGTTTTCGTGCTGTTTAAATTCCTCAATTACCTTGGATTTGTCCTTGGTTTCCATGACCACAGCTGTATCCTCCTTGAATTGAATAATAAAGAATCATGTCCACAATCCTCGGATTATGGACCACATCAACCGGCCATCCGTTTTTTGGGCCTCGGCCAGGGCCAGCGGGGAGCCTTCCATGGAAAGAAGCAGTGCCCTTGAGTGCTGTCCAGCACTTCCCTGGGGCGGATCTTTTGCTTCAATGGGGCGTCCGTTGCGCACGAACGATTCCTGCTCAGGGTCCAGTTTGATCTGGTCCCAGTGAGACATTGCCCGTGGTATGGGCAACAGGTGATCGTCCAGGTCCCTTGTTTCCATGAGGTTCTCCAGGTCTACGGCCTGATCCAGGGAAAAGGGATGGCTTTTTTCCCGGACAAGCTCTGCCAGAGCCGCGCAGCATCCTAAGCGCATCCCCAGGCTGTGGGCCAGGGACCGTACATAGGTGCCCGCGGAGCAGGTTATCCGGAATTCCACCAGGGGCGGTTCTATATTTAGAACCCGGGCCTGGTAAATATCTATTTCTTTAGTCTTGCAGGGGACCTCTTGTCCAGCCCTGACCAGGGCGTGAAATGGTTTTCCCTGATGCTTGGCTGCTGATACCGCAGGCACTGTCTGTTCCCTGAGGCTCTCCCAGGACGTTATTTCCTGTTCAATCTTCTCCGGGGAGACCCCGGAACAGTCCTTCTCCTCCAGCACGGTTCCCTGCATGTCGTATGTATCTGTGCTGACTCCCAGGCGTATAATTCCCCAGTACGTCTTGCGGCCTTCAGTGATGTAGGGAGCCAGTTTGGTGGCCTGCCCCAGCAGGACCACCAGCACACCCCTGGCCATGGGGTCCAGGGTGCCGGCGTGACCTAGCTTTTTGAGCTTGAAGCGCGATTTTATCCTGTTGAGACACGCAGTGGAAGTCGGTCCTTCCGGCTTGTCCAGGACGATCCCCCCGCTTGGGTGCGCGGCTCCGGGGGAATTGGCCCTGGAACTCATTCAATATCCCTGCGGGCGCGGGCGATTACCATTTCCCGGGCTTCCTGCATAGGCGCATCGATTATCCCTCCAGAGGCATTTTTATGTCCGCCTCCTCCCAAACTGGAGGCAATTCTGCTTACATCCTCTTCTCCCGCACTGCGCAGACTTATCTTCACCCGGCCTTCTTCATCCTCGCGCAGGGTGCAGGCCACCTTGACCCCGCTGACCTTGAGGAGCATGTTGACCAGGCCTTCGCAGTCCTCTGGCCCGGTGTTGGTATTTTTGAGCATCTCTCTGGTAATACAGATGATACCGATGCGTCCATTGTCAATGAATTCGGAGCGCTGCAGGGCCAGACCGTGCAGACGGATCATGCCCACTGACCACTGATTGGTGATGAGCGGATTGATTTTCCCGGGGTCCAGACCCTGGCGGACCATTCCGGCTGTCAGTTCCAGAACACCGGGAGTGGTGTTTCCGAAGCTGAAAAAGCCGGTATCCGAGACAACGGCCAGGTAAATACTGTGAGCAAGGGGGCCGCTGAGTTCCAGATCCAGCTGTTTTGCCACCAGGGACATCATCTCCCCCACCGAGGAGAAGGCCGGGTCCACCCAGTTGATCAAACCGAAATCCGGGTTGTCCGGATGGTGATCGATATTTATCGTGGGCGTTTTTTTTAGCCTGTCCGCTATGTATTCCCCGGGGCGCTCCGGGGAAGCGCTGTCCAGGACCATGATCCATTCAAAATCATTGCTGGGGGGTCTGGTATGAATTTCAGCCGGCAGGTCCAGCCAGGTGTATTTCCGGGGCAGACCGCTTTCGTTGTACAGGTCGAAGCTTTTGCCCAGGCTTTTAAGGATATGTCCGGCTGCAGACATGGAGCCTATGGAATCCCCGTCGGGCTTTACATGCGAGGTCACAAGAAAGTTGTCCCCGTGTTTCAGGGTCCGGACAAGTTCATCGGGGACCGGAATCATAAACCATCTCCTGCAGATATGTATCCCACTCAAACCTGAGTTCCGGAACGTAGCGCATTTTAAGATTCCGGCCCAGACTGGAGCGCAGGAACCCCCGGGCGCTACTCAGGGCTTTTTCCAGTTCCGGAGAAGGACCCTGTATATGCGTATACGTGACCCGGGCAATGCTCATGTCTTTGTTCATGAGTACACCGGTTATGGTGAGCAGGTTCAGGCGCGGGTCCCGGGCCTCTTCCACGATTATCCTGCCAAGTTCACGCATGATGCTGTCGGCCATTCTTGTGGCCCGTCTTGATGATGCAGGCTGCATAACTGTCTAAAAAACCTCTATTCTGACTTCCTGCAGATCGTCAGCGGAAATCGCTTCCACCATCTGCAGGGCCTTGTTCAGTATTTCCTCCCCCCGGAGCTTGTCGTTGGCCAGAGTGACCATGGCTATCTCCAGGTTGTCCAGGCTGTTTTCCGAACCTATTTCAGCCACCGCCAGGTTGAACTTGTTTTTGAGCTTCTGCTTCAGGCTGCTGCTGATCTTGCGTTTGGCCTTGAGCGAAGTAATCCCGTGCAGGCGGATATTTATATAAAGTGTTCCAATCATCATTATATTGCATACGGTGCAGCAGCTGTCCTCTGACTTCTGTCCTCTACCTCTGATTTAAAGCGTGGCCTTTTCCTCGCGCTCCTGATAAGCCTCGATGATGTCTCCTACTTTGATGTCGTTGAATTTCTCCAGGCCAACGCCGCATTCGTAGCCCTTGGTCACGTCCTTGACGTCTTCCTTGAACCTCTTGAGGGAGCTCAGGTTTCCAGTATAGACCACTACGCCGTCGCGTACCAGGCGGGCCTTGCCGTTGCGGATGAGCTTGCCGTCCATGACCATGCACCCGGCCACCATGCCTACCTTGG
>PWGS01000122.1 GCA_003554505.1 Desulfonatronospira sp.
ACCAGGAGATAATCCCTGAGTACGGCGCCACCAGTTCACTTCTAACAGAATACCTGTACAACCTGAAGATTCGGCCCGGGAAGCTTCTGGCCACGGCCCTGGTATACGGCATCAAGACCGATACCCAGAGCTTCGAGCGCAAGTTTTCGGATGTGGATATCCGGGCCTTCAGGCATCTCACCAAGTTCTACGAACCGCTGCTTCTGCAGAACATCATCAGGTCCGAGTTTCACAGGGAATGGCTTAAATATTTTTCCCTGGCCTTCCGCAAAATCCGGTTCATGGGCACCGGGGCCAGCGTGTTCATGGGCAAAGTGGATTCCCCGGACATCCTGGTTATCCTGGCGGATTTCTTTCTGCGGGTGCACGATATTTCCTGGGATATTATCAGCGGGATACATGATGACAAGCTGGGGGTCATCTTCAGGGGAGACGGTCTGCGCAAGGATATGGGCAAGCTCTGCACCCAGATGTTCAAGGACCTGGGGCCGGCCGGAGGTCACAAACAAATGGCCAGAGCAGAGATCCCCCTGGAAAAGGGAGATCAGAAGCATGCCCAGCAGTTTATCCTGCAGCGCCTGGCCGATGTACGGGACAAAAGGAAAAAGACCTACAGCTCCGCAAACCACAGCAGGAAAAAAACCCCTGCAGGGAAGATGCATCATGATCCGGGACAAGATTGAGTATAAAAACGAACCGGTTTTTTTAATCGACGGCAGCTCCTTCCTGTACCGGGCGTTTTATGCTTACCCGGATCTGAAGCGCTCCGACGGCTTTCCCACCAATGCCATCTATATAGTCATCCGCATGCTGTTGAAGATCATTAGAGAGGAAAAGCCGGCGTTCATGGGCTTTTTCCTGGACGGCAAGGGCCCGACGTTTCGCCATGAACTGTACACCCCCTACAAGGCCCAGCGTCCAAGAATGCCCGAAGGACTGTCCGTGCAGATCGAGCCTCTGAGGGATGCGGTGCGGATCCTGGGAGTCCCGGAATATACAGCCCATGGGCTGGAAGCGGACGATCTCATTGCCGGGTACACTGAACTCTTCAAGGGTGAGCACCCGGTGATCATAGTGGCCTCGGACAAGGATCTGAAGCAGCTCCTGGATGAGCAGGTCTATCTCTGGGACCCGGGAGCAAAAAATGCCGAGCTCCTGAACTCGGAAGGATTCAGGCGCGAGATGGGCATAGTACCTGAGCAGTGGCCGGATTACCAGGCCCTGGTGGGGGACAGTTCGGACAACATCCCGGGAATACCCGGAGTGGGACCCAAGACCGCCCTGAACTGGCTGAAGAAATTTTCCTCCCTGGAAGAACTCCAGGCGGGACTGGATAAGCTAAAGCCCAGGGAACAGGAAAAGCTGCGGGAACATATGGAAGATATTTTTCTGTACCGCAGGCTGACCAGGCTCAAGCCGGACTGCTTGAGCGGGGCCGGACTGGAAACCCTCAAGACAAGGCCTGCGGATACCGGGGAACTTTTTGAGTTTCTGGACGAATACGAATTTAAAAGCCTCAAGAACGAAATCCCGGGAAGCCCGGAGTCTAAACCGGGACAGGGCCGGGGAAGGAACGAGGCTCAAAGGACATCTGCTGAAAAAGAAGAGCTGCCGGACTGCCGGGGGCAGGACACCGGTCTGTTCCCGGGCAAAGACAATTACCTGGTGGCCCTGGAGGACCAGGAATGGGAAGTATCAAAAAAAACGCCGCTCATTAAAAAGCTGGAAGGGTGCAGGAAATATGTCTTTTCCCTGAAAGATGTGTACAGGGAAAATCAGGGATGGATGCACGAGCCGGTATCCGGTTTTTTTGATATTTCTCTGGGAGTGTACCTGCTTAATCCTGAAGAAAGGGATTATGGCTATGACAGGATATTCAGGACCTATGCCTCTGAAACCGGGGTGCACCGTGAAAACAGGGCTCTGGCAGCCCTGAAGATCGGCCGGGTGGTGCACAGGCGCCTTGAATCCGCCGGTCTGCTGGGACTGATGCAGGAACTGGAGATGCCCCTTGTGCCGGTGCTTTGCCGCATGGAATCCGCCGGAATAGGCATCGACCTGGAGGCTTTTGAGGAGTTTCTGAGGCAGGTGAAAAAGAGCCTGGATGATTTGACCGCCAGGATTTATTCCCTGGCCGGCAGAAAATTCAATATCCGTTCCACCCAGCAGACGGCGCAGGTGCTCTTTGAGGAACTGGGCCTGAAGGCCAGGCGCAAGACCCCTAAAGGGGCATATTCCCCCTCCAACGCGGTCCTGGAGTCCATGCGCCGCGAACACGACATTGTTGACCTCATTTTGCAGTACAGGACACTGGAAAAGCTGCGCTCCCCCTATCTGGAGCCCCTGCCCAGAAAGGTGGACCCCGGGGGCAGGCTGCACACCACCTTCAATCAGCTGGCTACGGCTACCGGGCGTCTTTCCAGCAGCAATCCCAACCTGCAGAATATTCCCATAAAGGGGGAGTTCGGCCCCAGAATGCGGGCCTGCTTCAAGCCGTCCCAGGGCAAGCT
Organism: Desulfonatronospira sp.; assembly: GCA_003554505.1. Classification (GTDB taxonomy): domain Bacteria; phylum Desulfobacterota; class Desulfovibrionia; order Desulfovibrionales; family Desulfonatronovibrionaceae; genus Desulfonatronospira. The sequence goes on from PWGS01000122.1 coordinate 2,511, forward strand.
CCTGGTGGCGGCGGACTACTCCCAGATCGAGCTGCGCATACTGGCGCACATGTCCATGGATCCCAATCTGCTGCAGGCCTTCGGGGACAATGAGGATATACACCGTCGTACGGCCGGGCTTTTGTTCGACAAGGATATACAAGAGGTGAGCCGGGATGAGCGGCGCAAGGCCAAGACCATAAATTTCGGGCTGCTGTACGGGATGGGGCCACAGAAGCTCAGCCGGGAACTGGGCATTACCATGGAAGAGGCCAAAGAATTCATAAGTGTTTATTTCAGCAAGCTGGGCAAGGTGCGGGACTTTTACCACCAGATCGAGGAAATGGCCCAGGAGCAGGGATACGTGACCACCATGGCCGGTCGCAGACGCCTTCTGCCGGATATCAATTCCAGAAACACCAACATGGCCCAGCAGGCCAGGCGCACCGCAGTAAATACGGTCACCCAGGGTTCGGCAGCGGATGTAATTAAAAAGGCCATGCTGGCAGTGGACGGCGATGCCGAACTTCGTTCCATGGGAAGTGTCATGGTCCTGCAGGTACATGACGAACTGCTTCTGGAAGTGGATGCACCCGTGGCCAAAAAGGCCGGGGAAAGGCTGGCCCGGGTCATGGCCGGCGTGGAGAACCTGGAGGTGCCTTTGCTCGTGGAGTGGGGGACCGGGGAGAACTGGGCCGAGGCTCATGGGTGATTTTGGGATTCTGGGATTGGGGGATTGAGGAAGGAATTGGGGAATTGGGGGATTCTGGGTGGGGACAGATGCCCAGCTGAAGGCGAAATAATACGAGACGCTGAGGGATACTGTCGATACCGATTCCGATACCGATCCCGACCCCGAGAAAGATTGGCAGGTCCCTGAAAGCATAATGGAATATATTCTATGAACAAACTTACATATCTGACTCCTGAAGAAGGGCCTCTTCCTGAAAAGGTGCGCAGGGCCCTGAGCCTGGACGTATGGGGCATGCCGGAGCGGGAAATAAAAGAAGCATGCCTGAGGGTCCAGGCCGGTCTCAAGGTCCTTCTGGGAACAAAAGAGCCTGTAGCCGTCTCTTTTGCCGGTATTGCCGAGGTCCAGCGCAGAACGCTTAAGGCCATTTTTGAGCCGGGAGACGAGGTGCTGGTGGTGGAAGCCGGGATGCAGGGGCTGCAGTTTTCCGATGCTGCCCAGGCCTGCGGCCTGGAGGTGGTGGCCCTGCCCGTACCCTGGGGAAGAGCTGTAAAACCCGGGGAAGTGGAGAACACCCTGTCCCGCTGGCCGGGGATCAAGGCGGTGCTGTTTCCGCCGGTGGAGTCCTCCACCGGCGCGCTGCATCCGGTGCAGGAGATTGCAGGACTTTGCCGGTCCTTTGAAAAGATGCTGGTGCTGGATGCAACCGGGTTTATCGGGTCTCACGGCTGCATGACCGATGCCTGGTCCGCGGATTGCGTCCTGTGCGCTTCCGGTCCGGAGACCATGACCCCGCCTGGAGCCGTGTTTACCGCTTTCAGTCACAGGGTCCGGGAAAAGATGCGCAAAACTTTTGCAGCTGATACGGCTTTCTGGCTTGATCCGGGGAAAATAAGTCCGGCGGAGATTTCCGCGTATCCGCTGCTGCACGTACTGCCCGCCCTGGATGAGGCTTTAGGGACGTATATGCACCAGGGCATGGAGCGAGCATCACAGCACCGGGAATCCCTGTGTTTAATGGTTCGCACAGGCGTGGAGGCCATGGGCCTGGAGCTTCTGGTCCACAGTGATTTCGCCCGGAGCCTGACCAGCATCAAGCTTCCTCCGGGAATTGATGAGAAAAGGCTTTTACAAATCGCCAGGGATGATTATTCAGTGGTCATGTCCGGCGGGCAGGGACAACTCCAGGGAAGAATATTGCGCATGGGGCATGCCGGATGTACAGACTGGAAGGATGTGCTGGCCGGACTGCTGGCCCTGCACGAGGCTTTTGTGGATTGCGCCGGAGGGTCCGGATCCAGAGATTATCTGGAACGGGCCTGGCTGGCCTACACCAGTATCTTAGACCGCAAACAGCTATAAATTTATCAGCCCGAAGATGCAGGCTGTGTTTTGTTCTGCATCGTTACGGTGTTCAAGGAGGTGTTGCACATGGAGGAGAATAACGAAAACGTCAAGGTGACGGATCGCAGGATCAACTACGAACAGGACAGCGGTGAACAGGGCAGTGCTGCTCAGGAGAGCGAGGCCAGGAAGATGGAGCGCAAAAAGGCGGCGGAAGACTACAAAAGTGTTGCTGCGGATACGAACAATGCCTATCCTCGAGTGGATTTCTCCACTTTCGTGTTTTCGCTCAGTTCATCTGCTCTGGCCCATCTTGGAGAGATGCCCAATCCGGAAAACGGGCAGCAGGAGGTAAACCTGCCCCTGGCCAAACAGACTATAGATATATTGGCCATGCTGGATGAAAAAACAAGAGGCAACCTTACCCCTGCCGAGGAACAGCAGCTCAAGGATTTTCTGTTTGAAGTCCGAATGAAATACGTGCAAAAGGCGAAATAGAGCAGGGCTGTTATACCCGGACGGGTTCGAAACTATCCCCGGTAATGCACTTACCCCCCCGGGAAGTGACCTGGAAGGTGTTTTCAACACCCACCATGCCTGTACCGGGAATGCCGATCTTGGGCTCTACAGCCAGGAACATGTTTTCCTGCAGGGGCTGGTCAAAGCCCTTGGCCAGGGGGGGATATTCGTCCACCGCCAGGCCTATCCCGTGTCCCAGGAAGGGGACCTTGTTGTCGCCAAGACCCATGAAACCCTGGGACATGCCTTCTTTTTCAGCCATTTCCGCAGCCATGAGGTAAAGTTCCGAGGGGGTGCTGCCGGGCTTCAGCCTGCTTGCCACCTCTTCCTGGATGCGCATGCAAAGTTCGTGCGCCCGCATCACCTCCCGGGGAGGGTCCCACCGCCCGGGAAAATAGACCTGGGTCTTGTCGGTCTGGTAGCCTTCCAGGGCAAACCCGCAGTCCAGTATCAGGGGTTCGTTTTCCTGCCAGACCTTGCCGGCATAGCCCATCTGGGTGATGGCCGGATGCTCTCCGCGCAGGCCCACGGGACCGTTGAACACGCTGGGATAATTGGCGCTGTCCCCGGCAGCCACATGCCCCAGAAAGATTTCCTCGCCGTAGTTCTGCATGCGCATCAGGCCCTGGTGACCCTGGGAAAAAAAGCATTCCCATACCTTCATGCTGATTTCGCGTTCGGTCATGCCGGGGTTAATCATCTCCGGCAGTATATGGTAGAGGCAAAGGTTGTGCCGCTGTCCGCAAAGCTGCATCTTTTCCGCCTCCCAGGAAGTCTTGACCATGCGGGTCAAAGACACGGCCTGGTCCACGGCAACGAATTCCGGTCCGGTAAGGCGTTTTTGCAGGTTGTCGGCCAGGGCCCAGGGAAGGCCCATCTTTTCCGCGCCCAAAAGTTCCGGGATGCTCAGATGGAAATCAGAGAGTATGCCCGGCACCTGGCCGAAGGATTTGAAGGACACCACACGCTCCAGCGGGGATTCCAGGCTGAATCGCTGCAGGCCCTTGCGGCACATGAATACCGGTTCACCCTGCATGGGTATCCAGAGCAGGCCGTTGCCGAAGGAACCGGTAAAATAGTATATATTCAGGCGGGAAAATATCATGGCCGCCCCGCAGTCCAGACCGCTGGAACGGATGTTGTTCCTGAAGGCCTCGATCCTTTGCTGCATCTCCTCCGCCGGGAGTCTTTCCAGACTTTCAAACATATATTCTCCTTGACTTGGTTTATTCCACCAGGGTGTAATCCATCCTTCTTTTCCTGGGCTCGAAGCCGGCTTTTTGAATCAGGCCGCGCAGTCTGTCCTCGGGCATTTTAAAACTGACTCCGGCTGCAGCCACCACATTTTCTTCGATCATGGGGGAGCCGAAGTCGTTGGCCCCCCACATGAGGGCCAGCTGTCCAACGTGGGCCCCCTGGGTCACCCAGGAGGCCTGGATATTGGGGATATTATCCAGATACAGGCGGCTTAGCGCCAGGAATTTCAAATATTCCGACGAGGAGGCTTCGTTTATGTTCACCAGGGTGTTGCCGGGCTGAAAGGTCCAGGGAATAAAGGCGGTAAAACCATGGGTCATGTCCTGAAGATCGCGGATCTTCTGCAGGTGTTCCAGGCGCTCCTGCATGGTCTCCACATGTCCCAGCATCATGGTGGCCGTGGTTTTAAGGCCCTGGTTGTGGGCCTCGTGCATCCCATCCAGCCACTGCCGGGCGCTGCACTTGCGTGGAGCAAGTTTCTGACGCACGCGGTCCACCAGGATTTCCGCCCCGCCTCCGGGTATGGAGTCCAGCCCGCTTTTTTTCAGCCTGGTGATGACCCGGCTCACGGAAATATTTTCCCTGCCGGCCAGGTAGAAGATTTCCGGCGGAGAAAAACCGTGCACAGCAAGATCCGGAAACCTGTCTTTGATAAAAAGCAGCAGTTTTTCATACCAGTCAAGATCCAGGTCGGGGTTCATGCCGCCCTGCAGAAGGATCTGCATGCCGCCCAGCTTGATGGTTTCAAGGATCTTTTGTTCCAGTTGCTCAAAAGTAAGAAGGTAGCCCTCATGGTGACCCGGAGGCCTGTAGAATGCACAGAATTTGCATCCCGATATACAGATGTTGGAATAGTTGATGTTGCGGTCAACAATGTAGGTGACCACGTCTTCAGGGTGCAGTTCTTTTCTGGCTTCGTGAGCCATGTGGCCCAGCTCAAACAAATTCTGCCCTTGCCAAAGCTTTTGCGCCTGGTCTAAATTGATTCTATACATGGATTTTCCGCAGGTGATTTTGTGTAGGTAAAGAACGCGATCTGCAAGTTTTACTTTCGGTAATTCAGGATAAAGGAGTACATTATTATGGATATTCACAGGGATCAAGATATAAAAAATCTCCTGCAAAAGGCCGTGACCATAGCGGTGGTGGGGGCCAAGGACAAACAGGGGCAGCCGGTGGATGCCGTGGGCCGCTACCTCATTCAGGCAGGCTACAGGGTGATACCGGTGCATCCCAAGAGAAAAGGTGTCTGGGGCCTGGATACTTATCCGGACTTGACCCGGATCCCGGAACCGGTAGACATTGTTGACCTCTTCCGGGCTTCGGACTATTGCCCTGACCATGCCCTGGAAGTCCTGGAAATGAAGCACGTTCCCATGGCCTTCTGGATGCAGCTTGGAATAGCCTCGGTACAGGCTGAAGAGATTCTGAAGGGAAAGCCCGTCCAGGTGATCCAGGATAAGTGTATCAAGGTGGAACACCAGAGACTTTTGGGAGTGTAGAGGATTGAAACAGAGCACACCAGCCTTTGACTGTCAGATGTGCGGCCATTGCTGCCAGGGTTCAGGAGGGATAGTGGCCACCCTTAAAGAACAGGAGAGCATTGCCCATTTTCTGGAGATGGACATCTCCGGATTTCAGGAACTCTATGTACAGAGAAAAGGCGACAAATTCTTTATCCGCAACAATGACCAGGGGTGGTGCATTTTTTTCAAGTCCGGCAAAGGCTGCGTCGTGCATCCTGTAAAACCCCGCACATGCCGGGCCTGGCCTTTTTTCCGGGGGAACCTCATGGATGAGTCCAGCTTCGAGATGGCCAAAGATTTCTGCCCGGGCATTGATCCGGAAGCACACTTTCAGGAGTTCGTGAGGCAGGGAATAAAGTACCTGCAGGAGCACGGCCTGGGACGGGAACTTGAAGATGATGCAGGAAATGCACTTCGTACCGCGGATATAGTTTGATAAAAGCTGACAGCAGGCTGCTGGCTAAATGAGTCTGGAATTGAGGTTGAATAAAGCTCTGGCCCGGGCCGGGATATGTTCCAGGCGCAAGGCCGACGAACTGGTTTTTTCCGGGCGGGTGAAGGTCAATGAAGAAACTGTCCGTGAGCCTGGAACCAGGGTGGACCCGGAAAAGGACAGCATCATTGTTGACGGCCGCCCGGTCAGGCTTCTGCCTGATAAAGAGCGCGAGCTTGTCCATGTCATGATGAATAAGCCGGTCCAGGTGCTGACGACCATGAGCGATCCCGGGAACAGGGCCAAGGTTACGGACCTGTTGCCGGACCGCCTCAGACGTCTGCGCCTTTTCCCTGTGGGCCGTCTGGATTATTTTTCCCAGGGGCTTTTGATTCTTACCAATGACGGGGGCCTGGCGCACAGCCTGACCCATCCCTCCAGAAAGATCCCCAAGGTATACCGGATTAAAATGCGCGGGGAGCTGGGCAAAAAGAAGCTGCAGACCATGCGCAGGGGCATGTTGCTGCGTGAAGGAGAAAAGCTGGCCCCGGTGGAGGGGAAGATCCTGCAGCAGACAAGGGATTCAACCCTTGCGGAGATGACCCTGGTGCAGGGGGTCAACCGTCAGATCCGGCGCATGTGCCGGGACCTGAATCTGGTGGTTCTGTCTCTGGTCCGGATAAGGCAGGGCCCGCTTGCTCTGGGGGATCTCAAGTCTGGAGAGTGGCGCTATCTTGAGCCAGAGGAAGTCAGCCGGCTAAGGAAGTGGTCATCCACAACGAACCACCCCCAGCCCCTTCTTAACCAAGGAGGGGGGTAGTGCGTGCTGTATGCATGCTACAAAGCAACGTGACAGCAGCATATTTAAAGAATTTATCAAAAACTGTATTTATTTGGCAGGGGATTGACCTGCCGGTATTTTGCTGTACCCACAGGACGTAAAC
>PWGS01000113.1 GCA_003554505.1 Desulfonatronospira sp.
CGCCAGTAGCCCCGTGGAAGGCCGTGCTCCACCTTGCAGGAGGCCATACAGGCCTTGCAGTCGATGCACACCGATGAGTCGACGACCATGGCGTATTTCTTTTTCATCAGCTCACCTTCCTAACGTTTACAAAGGTCTCATGCATGGCCATGTTGCCGCAGATACTGTCGCGCTCATCTTCCAGGACTTCGGCAATGCTGGCACCTTTGTTGTATATAAGGCTCATCTGCGGAGACAAAGCACCAAATCCGGTGACCATGTAAACAGTCTGTTTTTCAATGCCTTCATCGATTTCCAGCCTCAACCTGCCTTTGCCGGCACTGCTTTCAACTTCCACCATGTCTCCGTCTTCCAGGCCCAGTTTTAGGGCTGGTTCTGGATTCATATGCAATGTGTTTTCCTCCATGAATTCGGTAAGCAGCTCATTGTTGATTCTGCTCTGGGTAAAAAAGGCCGGTCTGCCCACCACCATCCGGAATTGGTCATCCCGGGGGTTTCTGGGAGGACTGTATACAGGCATAGGCTCAATGCCCCATTGTTCGTAGCGCTGGTTATATAGTTCCTTAATTCCGCTCAGGGTTTTCATGGGATCTCCTTCATAAATACCGTAGGCCTTGCTTGGATTGAAGTAGATCCCATCCTGGCGCATTACTTCCAGCGCACCCTCCAGGTCCTTAACCTGCTTTTGCCTGAACTCTTCCATGGTAAAATCAAAATGATGCTCCAGGTCCATTCTTTTGGCCAGTTCTTTGATAATCCATAATGGTGGTCTGGAATCGAACATGTCATCTATCACAGGCTCTCTTATAAAGGCGCAGGCACATGCTGATGAGCCCTGCAGGGCATGGACAGGGTCGTCTCTTTCAAGAAAGCTGTTTCCAGGCAGAACCCCGTCTGCAAACCAGGCAGAATCAGTCATCATAATATCAATGTTTACGAAAAAATCGATGTTTTCAAGCATCCTGATTGTTTTCTGGCGGTTGGCTCCGGTCTGCATGAAATTGGTCTTGAAAGAGAACCAGCCCCGTACAGGGTAGGGCTCCTGCCTGATGATGGCTTCGCGCATAATCTGAAAAGAACCCACGTGGTTGAAAAGGCCTGGAACGACTCCTGCGTCCACACGGTCCGGGGGGTTCTCAGGAATCCAGGGAATCTCATAGTCCGGGGAACTTACTCCCACCTCGCGCGAGGCCATGAGTCCACCCGGGCGATCCCAGTTGTCCAGCAGTACGTTCACTATAGCCCTGGACCTCATGATCTGAGTGGATCCTTCATAGTCCGAAGAGCGACGCCCTGGATATACCATGGCCCTGGGAGCCGCTTCTGTAATTTCCTTGGCTATCCTGGTGATGTCTTCGGCCGGGATGCCGCACTCTTTTTCAGCCCATTCAGGAGTATAGTCCTTTATATGCTCTACAAACTGATCGTAGCCATAAGTCTTGTCCGGGCAACAGAAGCGCTCCTCTTTGACGATGACGTGGCTTAAGGCCAGAAAAAAGGCCATGTCCGTGCCTGGACGGATCTGGTGCCATTCATCTGCTATGGCCGCTGTCTTGGTGAACCTGGGATCCAGGACTACTATTTTGCAGCCGTTTTTCTTGGCCTGGATAAAGTCAATGGTGTCCGGGGTCATTATGGCTTCCATGGGATTGGACCCGGAAATGATTATATACTTGCTGTGCAGGACATCTCCGGTGGGAACTTCCCCGAAAGTATCCAGGTAGGCCCTGTTGCGGCTGAGAAGGCACATGGATTCGTGATTTGTGTAGTTGTAGGAACCGAAAACATCGCAAAACATCTGTACGAAGCGGCTTTGAGAGTCTACTCCGGGGGTAAACATCACCCCACAGGGAGTGTACTCGTCCGCTATTTTAAGCAGCTGCTCGGCTGTATAGTCCAGTGCAGTCTCCCAGCTGACTCTTTCCCACTTGCCTTCGCCCCGCTTGCCTTTGCGCATCAGGGGATATTTCAGGCGGTCAGGGCTGTATACATGCTGCACCCCTGCATTACCCTTGGCACAGATCATCCCCCTGGATTTTCTGCAGTTGGGGTTTGGGTCCAGTTTTTTTATTACACCGTTCTGCTTGCGAGCGATCATTCCGCAACGGTTAAAGCACATGTCACAGGCTGTATACTGGGAGGTAACTTCACCCTGAGGTCTGGAACCCGAGGCATGAGCCCTGGGTACAAGGCCCTTGACCAGGGGGCTGTTTATACCGGCTCCGACGGCTGCAGCAGCCACAGAGCTTTTGAGAAAGCCCCTTCTGCTAATATTGTTTTTGCCGTCTTTCATATAAACTCCTTGAGTTTAAGTTAAAACTTATGTGTATACTAATTTCACAGGTGCCATTATCCGGAAAGTTGAATTTTCCGGATAATGGACGTAATTAAGTTTTGATGTTATCCGCAGGTTTCAGGAGTCGGAGAATCTGCTGCACCCTGATGCAGGTAGGTGTGGACATGGATCAGCATGTCTTCATCAATTTCCCAGTGCTCGTAGCAGGGCAGGGCCTGTACATCTTCGAACACCTCGTTCCACTCAGCCTGTCTTTTAGCGTCTGGCCCCAGATATTCACCAGCAGGCTCCTGCTGAGGGTTTTCCATGTGACAGGGGCGGCATTCCTGACGGAACAAAAAGCGTCCCTGGCGGGGGTTGCCGTCCAGCATGGCCAGGCCGATTCCAACCTGGGTTGCAAAAATTGCGGCTGCCATGGCCAGAATAATCAATTTCCTCATAACTGCCTCCTTATAAGTTGAATCTGTTGGTTTCATGGCTGGTTCACCTCTGTGCTGAAAGCCAAAATTAATAAAATCTTTACCTCACATACAAGCACGAATTATGCCATTATTTTGTTATCTTGATTGGGGGCAGCCAGCAAGTCGTTTTTTGCATACTTATTAAAACAAGGTTTCAGGGGTTGTGTTGATTAAAAAAAATGTATATTTAAACAAGTGATTAATCACTGAAGGTTTTTAAAGTTGAGTTGAACCTTGTTAAATCAGCAGGTTAAAGATTATGCTGAAAAATAAATGTGTTAATATCTACTGCAAGGACATTGTGGAGATTATGCAGGAAGGCCTGATGGTTATCGCCGAGGACGGCACTATCCAGATGGTCAATAAAGCCCTGGAGAACATTACCGGATACTCCAAGGATGAAATTCTTGGGCAGAGATGCACTATTTTCAGGTGCGATGCATGTAAGGCGGTCAGGCAGGCTACAAGCCAGGCCTGGTGCCAGCTTTTCGAGAAAAAAGAACAGGTGGTAAAACGCAAATGCCACCTTATGCGCAAGGACGGTTCATATATTACCGTTCTTAAAACAGCCACAGTCCTTTGCGATGACCAGGGCCAGACCATGGGGGCAGTGGAAATCGTGACCGACATTTCTGAAATGGACAGACTGGACCGTCAGCTGCGCCAGCTTTCCAGGACCCTGGATGAGGAATCCAATTTTCAGGGTATCGTGGGGCATTCAAGTCAGATGAAGAAGCTCTTTGAACTGGTGGAAAAAGCCTCTCAAAGCGACTTTCCTGTTTTTATTTTCGGGGAATCCGGCACCGGAAAAGAACTGGTAGCCCAGGCCATTCATAACCTGAGCCCCAGGGCGGAGCAGCCCTATATCCAGGTCAACTGCGCCGCCCTGAACGAATCCCTCCTGGAAAGCGAGCTTTTCGGGCATGTCAAGGGGGCATTTACCGGTGCCCTGCAGCACCGTAAAGGGCTCTTCGAGGCAGCTCACAAAGGTGATATTTTTCTGGACGAAATAGGAGACCTGCCCATGTCCATGCAGGTCAAGCTGCTTCGCGTCCTGGAAACCAAGACCTTTGAGCGGGTGGGAGATAACCGCACCATATCCGTGGACCTTCGTTTCATCACTGCAACCAACAAAAATCTGCCCGACCTTATCGCAAAGGGGGATTTCCGTGAGGATCTTTTCTACCGCATAAATGTCATTCCCATTCACCTTCCTCCATTACGGGAACGTATTGAAGATGTGCCGCACCTGGTAGACTTTTTCATCAAGAGGCTTACCAGGAAAAACAAGAAGAATGTTCAGGGACTTAGTCCTGAATCAATGCGTATTTTCATGCAGTACTCCTGGCCGGGAAATGTCCGGGAGCTCAAAAGCGCCCTGGAGGACAGCTATGTCCTGGCTGATGGAGATACGATCCAGCCGGAGCATATGCCGGAATACTTAAAGCAGGGAGGCACAGGAGGCTCTGGTCCTTTGGAGGGGCAACCCAGAGCTTCCGGCAACGTTAACGAACGCCAGAGGCAGGAGTTGATAGAGGCCTTGAAGCAAAGCAGCGGCAACAAGTCCCAGGCGGCCAGAATGCTTGGTATCAACCGGGGCACGGTGCTTAACCGCATGCGCAAGTACGGCATAGATCTGCAGCGGGATGTTGTTTATTAGGATTATGGATTAGGGGGTATGGCTCAGCTCTGGTGATCGGGGTCGGGGTCGGGGTCGGTATCGGAATCGATATCGAAAGAATTAGGCAGCTTTTTACATGACTGTGCCTGCCGGATTTGATTCTGACTTCGACCCTCTCCGAGCTGTAGGCTTTCCGAGCCGGAAGCCGATACCGATCCCGACCCCGATGATAAGCGTAAGCACAGACAATTAAGAGGCCAGGGGCAATTTTTTCGCTTGGGTTGCGGGCATGGCCCGCGTTAATCCGGACCCAGGCAGGGGTTGAAATACCCGAATTCGATCCAGGGACACTCCTTTTTCAGCCTGGTCATGAAGTTTTTAAGTCCCATCCCCGGTCCCAAGGCCCTGTCCCCGGCCAGTTCCAGATATATATCCGGATCCAGATTCATGTTGCGCATCTGGATAAAATCTATTCTGTGGTCCTGGACGAGACCGGCGATTCTCTCCATCTGGTCCTCTGTATCTGTAACCCCTGGAAAATAAAGAAGGTTAAGGGAAATGAACATATTGTGCTCCCTGGCCAGGGCTATGCTCCGGATTACGTCTTCAAACCCGTACCCTCTGGGGCGGTAGTAGATATGGTAGAATTCCGGTTCTGCGCTGTTGAGGCTGACCCGTATGGAATCCATGCCGGCCCGGGCCAGGCGGGGGATAAATTCCGGCAGGGAAGCGTTGGTATTGATGTTTATGGTCGCAGCCGGAACCTGCTGTCTGACCTGCTGCACAGCCTGGATGATTGTTCCGGCCCGGGTAAGGGGCTCGCCCTCGCAGCCCTGACCGAAGGACAGGATGGGCCGTTTTTCCTTCCTGCAGTGTTCCAGCATGACTTCTTTTATCTCCCCGGGGGAGGGGGTGAAGTCAATGCGGGCCTGGGTGGCCTGCATGCCGGAATCGTCTGGCTGATATGAAATGCATCCAACGCAGGCGGCGTTGCATTCCCGGGCTGTGGGCAGGGGGGCTTCAAAGCGTCCCAGGGCCAGATTCCTGGCGGCAGGGCAGCAGTAGTTCAGGGCGCATCCGGCCAGGTGGCTGATGAGCCTGTTTTTCGGGTACCTGCGAAGCAAGTCCCTCGCCCCGCGGTTGATTTTATCCTGGGGGATGCCGCAGAAGTTTTGCCTCTGGTCCTTGTCCACCTGGAGGGCGGATATCCAGAATCTGTCCCGGAAATATCCCACCGCACCGTAAGCATAAAGAGGCAGCCTGGGAGCACTGTCTTCCTTTGCATAGGCGGCCGTGGCACAAAGGGTGTGCCCGGGGCTGGCGAATCCGGCCAGGGCCAGCCCTTCCATTACCTCCACCTGCCCGGTTTCAGGATCCAGGCCCAGAGCCTTTCTGCCGGGGAGCAGAAACAGATCGCTTGTCTCAGGCAGGGGCATCATCTCGTCGGGGCGGGGCAGGGCCAGTTCTCTGCCCCGGCGCACAAGCATTAGAAGCCCAGGTTCATCGTATATCCGTCCCTGAGCGTCCGCGTAGACCAGATGTGGAGTCTTTGATGTGGGCATGGCTTATTTTCAGGAAGGCCTCTTATTTCGAAGCAGGGGCTGGTCAATGCCCTGTTCGCCGAGCTTCTGCTTGAAGCTGTCAATCTTTGAGGGGGTGGTTTCCACCTCGATTATCACCCGGTACCAGGGCTTTTCTCCTGAAAAGGCCCTGTTTATGGAAGCTTCAAATCCTTCCTGGTACAGGCGCTGCTGCAGTCCCCCGGCACGTTCCATGCTCTGAAAGGACCCCCCCTGAAAGGTGTATACGAAAGACTCGGCCTCTGGTTCAGGATCTGGCGGCAGGGCTGCGGTTTCCATGGCCTGCTCCCGGGGAGGATCAGCTGCGGGGGCAGCAGGCTGTTCCTGCGGGGCTGGACCTCTGGCGGGCTCTGATCGCAGGCGTTCGTGAAACTCCAGTTCTTCAGGACGCAGAATCCTGGCCTCTTCCTGTTTTTTCTCTTCCTGGGGCATGATCCTGGAAATATCCGGCATTACGTCTTCCGGATTATACCCGCGTCCTACGAAAACCCCCAGGATAAAAGCCCAGACAATGGCCAGCAGGGCAAAGCCGCCCAGAGTAAGCGTCCTGCCCGGGGTCAGCTGCAGGCTCAGCCTGGGCTCCTGCTTTTTTTTGTTCTTGGTGTTTCTGGCAGCCATTATTACATCTTTTCCGGGGCATGGCCTCCTAGAAGCTTCAGCCCGTTTGAAAGCACTCTGGCCGTGGCCTGCAAAAGCAGCATGCGTGCCTGGATGAGTTCCCGGCTATCAGCGTTTAATACCGAATGAACAGTATAGTAGCGATGCAGCAGGCCAGCCAGATCCCTCAGATAAAAGCTGATATGATGAGGGCTTAAGGTCCTGGCCGCAGCCTGGACCATATCCGGAAACATTTCCAGCTGTTTCAGAAGGTCCAGGTCTTCCTGGGAGTCCAGAAGGTGCAAAAGGCTTTGAGGCTCAGGGCCTATGCTTATCCCTCTTTCAGCGGCCTTTGCAAAGACCGAGCATATCCTGGCATGGGCGTACTGGACATAAAAGACCGGATTGTCCATGCTCTTTTTCTTGACCTCTTCCAGGTCGAAATCCAGGTGACTGTCACTTTTGCGGCTCAGGAATATGAACCTGCAGGCGTCCACTCCCACTTCTTGCATCACCTGACGTAAGGTCACAAATTCACCGGAGCGGGTGGACATGCTCACCTGCTGACCGGCCCGCAGAAGATTTACCAGCTGCCCCAGGATGACCCGCAGACTCCCGGCGGGCCTGCCCAGGGCCTGGACAGCGGCCTGCATCCTGGGTGCGTACCCGTGATGATCGGCCCCCCATATATCCACTACGGTTTCAAAGCCGCGGTTGAATTTGTTGTGGTGGTAAGCGATGTCCGAGGCAAAATAAGTCAGGGCCCCGTCGGACTTTTGCAGCACCCGGTCCTTGTCGTCCCCGAAGGAGGTGGACCTGAACCACAGGGCCCCGTCATGGAGATAGGCCAGATCCCTATCCTGCAGCCACTTGAGTGTCTTCTGGACCTCGCCCCGGTCAAAGAGCCCCTGTTCTGAAAACCATACCTGATGCTCGACGCCGAAATGCTCCAGGTCTTCTCTGATGCCGGCCAGAATGCTCTGGACAGCCTTTTCCCGGCACAGGGCGATGGCGTTTTCCCGGTCCTGCTTTAAAAGGTCCCGGCCATGCTCTTGATAAAGCTCCCGGGCGTCCCCTTGCAGGTACTCGCCCTGATAATGATCAGGGGAAAGCTCCGCCTCAAGCCCGCAGAGCTGCTCGTACCTGATGAGAACGGAATCCCCCAGGACATACATCTGCCGCCCGGCGTCATTGAGATAGTATTCGGTGCCTGCTTCAAAGCCTGCAAAGCGCAGTATCCTGGCCAGTGAATCTCCCAGGGCGGCGCCGCGTCCGTGTCCGATATGCAGCGGTCCCGTGGGGTTGGCTGAGACGTACTCAATCTGTACCCGGTGTTTGCGGCCCAGGTCTGAAGATCCGAATCCTTCCTGTTCATTCTGGATGACGTTGATGATTGCCTGCCAGAACGAGGGCTTGAAGGAAAAATTCAAAAAACCGGGTCCGGCGATTTCTATGTTTTGCAGCTTTTCGGCCCGGTCCTGCAGAAGGTCTTTGAACCTTGCAGCCAGGTCCCTGGGCTTTTCCCCGGCCTGTCCGGCCAGGAGCATGGCCAGGTTGCAGGCCAGGTCTCCGAAGCTCTTTTCCCGGGGAGTCTCTATAGAGGCCTTGTCCGGCCATTCCAGGCCCAGTTCATGGACCACGTCCCGCAGGTGTTTTTCCACATACTCTCTGGCAAACATCTATTTTCTTCTCTTATTTTTCAAGCTCAATGTCTTTGAGGCAGGACAGGTTTCTGGCCTCAATGCCTGCATCACGGCCCAGGATCTGGGGAATCATCCTGGTCAGGACACCCTTGGGGCCAAGCTCCAAGAACTGTTTCACGCCCTGGTCATGCATGTTTTCTACAAGCTGGGCAAAGTATACCGGGGAAGTCATCTGGGTGGACATAATCCGCCTGATTTTTTCCGGATCCTGCTCCATGCCGGCTGTGGCATTGAAAAATAACGGAAAGGCCGGCGTTTTCCAGTCCAGCTTGCGCATTACGTCTGAAAGTTCTTCGGCCGCCTCCTGCATCATGGGGCTGTGAAATGCCCCGCTTACAGGCAGGTGAAAAAGCCGTCCCCTTGCTTCCTGAACCAGGCTTTCCAGGCGGTGCAGGGCCTCTTTGTCGCCGGAGACAACAGTCTGGGTGGGGGTATTGTAATTGGCTACCAGGATCACTTTGTCTGTATCACGGGCGACCCGGCTTACCATATCTTCCACCTGGTCCTTTTTCAACTTGAGTATGGCTGCCATGCCTCCCCGGGAATGGGGATCGGCCTCGTCCATAAGCCTTCCCCTGAGGGAGGTGAGTTCCAGAACGGCTCGTGGCTCCAGCACATGCGCGGCGCACAGGGCGCAATATTCGCCCAGGCTGTGCCCGGCGCTGCAGGAGACATCCAGCTTCGATTCAAGGCGCATCCACAGGGTCAGGTTGACTGCGGTAAGAGCCGGCTGTACATAGCGGGTTGCGTCCATTTCCCCGCAGCCCTGGTCCCAGAAAATTTCGCGCAGGGGATGGCCACAAGCCTGTTCGGCCATTTTCCATATTTCCATGGCGGCGGTGTCGCTTTCGGCCAGGTCCCGGCCCATGTTGGCCTCCTGGGAGCCTTGAC
>PWGS01000106.1 GCA_003554505.1 Desulfonatronospira sp.
TGTGCGCCTGTAGCTCAGCCGGATAGAGCACTGGACTTCGAATCCAGGTGCCGCAGGTTCGAATCCTGCCGGGCGCACCATTAATTCCAGGATTGGCCCTTCCCGAGCACCAGTACAGCGTTGCTGCCTCCGAAAGCCAGAGACTGCGATATGGCCAGGTTACCTTCAACAGTGATCCGCTCGCTCACTGGAGAAGATGCAGACTCCGGGTCGGCTGAGCTAAAACCGGCACTGCCCGGAACACGTCCAAGATTCAGGCACCCCAGGGTGAGTACAGCCTCTATCCCCCCGGCGGCCCCTAAAGTATGCCCGGTGTACCCTTTGGTGGATAAAAAAGGGATATTCGGCAGAACCCGAGCAAGAACCATGTCTTCCACCCTGTCGTTGTCTTTCGTACCGGTTCCGTGGGCATTGACAAAGGCGATCTGAGATAAATCCGCCTCACTCAGCCGCAGAGCCTGAGTCAGAGCCCTGAACAATCCTGCTCCTTCCGGGTGAGGTGCGGTCAAGTGGTGCGCATCACAGGCTGAACCATAACCCAGAATATGCCCGGAGACATTTTTTGTATCCAGTTTTCTCAGTAAGGGCGATTCCAGGATCATGATCCCTGCCCCTTCCCCCAGGTTCAGGCCGTTGCGGGAAATGTCAAAGGGACGGCAGGGCGAAACGTCCATAATCTTCAAAGAAGCGAAGCCGTTGTAGGTAACCCGGCAGAGCTCGTCAGTTCCTCCGGTTATTACCAGATCACAGACCCCTCCCTGGATCCAACCGGCGGCAACGCCAATTGCATCGGTCCCCGATGAACATGCGTTGACCACGGTCTGACACGGACCATCCAGGCCGAATTTTTCGGCAATAACCGAGGCCGGATTGTTTTTCAGATACCTGCACACCGGTTTTGGATCAGGCTGATTGCCGGCTAGGTATTCACGGTAATAATCCTCGTTGTTCAACGTGCTTCCAACAGTGGTACCAATGCACACTCCTACCTTCAGCCTGCCAAGGTCTCTTGCCTCCCACCCGGCATGGGTCAACGCCTCATCTACCGCACTCAGGGCATAAAGAACAGTCAGCGTATGCCTGTTTTCACTGCTGGAATTGCCTTGACCAAAAAGCTCACGGGGAACTTCAAACACAGGATAAATGTTTAAATGGTCAGTATGAAACCTGCCAGGTTTTGCAGGAGCTATGTCCCGAGAAAAAATTCCGGCCAGACAACTGGGAAGGTCCCGACCTGCCGCACACAGACAGCCCATCCCTGTGACTCGCACAGAACTACCTTGTCTTGTCACTGTTGTTTACGCTCCTGAATAAAAGCGCTCAAGGCGTTGATGGATTGGAAAGCTGTTTGTCCCTCCTCCATATCCTTAATCTCCACCCCGAAATGTTTTTGAACAATCACTACCAATTCCACCGCATCCAGGGAATCCAACCCCAGACCGTCACCGAACATAGGAGCATCATCCTGGATATCCTCAGGGTGAATATCCTCCAGATTCAGCTCCCGTATCAAAGTCTGCTTCAATTTCTGCTTAAACTCAATACTGTTGTCCTGAACTGGTTGAGAAGTTTGGTGTTTGTTGAACACACCTGTCCGTCATTTCTGCCATATATCATGAAAATTGTAGAACTGATAAGGATTGTTGCGTACATACTCCTCAAGATACTGCACAAACTGAAGCACATAGGGCCGCAAGCTGTCCAGATGCCTGTCCTCTGCCGGCTTTACATGGATAACTCCGGCCAGTTCCAGGGCGTATGACCTGGGCCCTGTTTTGCGGGAAAACAGAACTGCAATGGGAGCCCCAGTGGCTGCAGCAATTTTGTAGGCCCCCACCGGAAATATGGCCTCCTGCCCAAGAAAAGGAACCCTTAGCCTATTGCGGTCATTGCCAAAGACTCGGTCCCCCATTACGCTCACAATCTCACCTCGCTGCAGGGCACCAACAATCTCTACTGCACTAGCCGGAAGATTGTCCGGATCAATAATATTATAGGGTGGAGCCTCTTTTTGATGCTCATGATAATGCCGGTCTACATCGCCGGGCTCTCTTTTTATCAGCAGGTGCACTGGGCGCTGGAGCATGTGAAGACTGGACATGGAGGCCTGCCAGCAGCCTACATGGGCATTCATAAGTATCAAACCGCTTCCTTGGTCAAGCAGTTTCTGAATTTGTTCATAAGAATCAAACTGCACATCCAAGCTGTCAGGGCCGAGAATGCCCACTATAGCACGGTCCACCAACACCCTGGCAAAGGAAAGGCTCAGACGGAAACTGTCTGCAAACGCCGCAAGGCCGAATCGTTCCGGGAACCTCCTGCCCAGGTAATGCCTGGTTCTCCTGCGAAGGTCCGGCCTGAAAAGCATGTAATACCCAACCACTGGGTAAGTAAAAAAATAGGCCAGTCTCCGGCCGCCCAGCCGGATGGCTGCATAGAAAAATCTATGTTGCCACCTCGAGGCTATGCTCCGGCTGGACCAGGATCTAGCTTTCTTTTCAGTCATGGCTGTTTAAAAAAATACGCATCTGTTTGCTGATAATCCAGGACATGCCAAAAATGACCACAGCTACAAGGCTGGCCAGCACCGGGGCCAGCACCAGTGAGCCCAGAATCCATTCCCATATTCTCTCCAGACCTTGATAGCCCAGGGTCTGCAGGTTGAACTCGGTCAGAAACCGACCATGTCTAATATAATGTCCCACCTCGATACACAGGGCCGGAACAAACGGGGGCATGCACAGCTGACTGGCTGCAACCGCTGTCACCCTGTTCCATGCCAGATAGCCGGCCACAAATAGTACCGCTACTGTATGGATGCCTATGAGGGGCAGTGTACCCAGAAACACGCCCAGGAACCCGGCCTTGGCCAGTCCGGCAGGAGTGACTTCCTCGCGCAGTAAAATTTTCAGGGAGCGTATGGGGCGTATTACGCTGATGGAAGCAAGCCCCGATCCCCGCTCAACTATCCTGCGATGAGGCCAGGGGAACATAGAACGTATTGTCAGCCGCGTATTCAACCAGGATATTTTCAAGTTGTCCTTGAAAGAACTGAAATGTGAGATGCGCTGTGCTGGAGGAGGATAGTAAACATCTATCGGCACATCCAGAAGCTCTATACCGGCCCATGCCGATCTGACCAGCACCTCGATTTCGAAGGAGTACCTGTCTTCGGTGAATCTTAAATGTGAAAAAAGGGCTGTTGGGTAAGCCCTGAAACCGCTCTGGGCATCCTGGAGTTTCTGCCCGGTCTGAACCCGCAGCCAGAAATTAGAGAACCTGCGACCAAAGCGGGACGATGCCGGAACATTTAGTGTCTCAAAATTGCGGCTTCCCACGATAACAGCCAGGGGAGAGCTAGTGATTGCAGCAAAAAAAACGGGCAGATCCCGGGGGTCATGCTGGCCGTCCGCATCAATGGTAATAATATGCGTAGCCCCCAGTGACCGGGCAGATTCAGCTGCAGTCCGTATGGCCACCCCTTTGCCCCGATTTTTTTCATGGGTGCGGACATGTACCTGCAAATCCGAGATGGTTTCCACTCCTCCGTCAATGCTGCCGTCATCCACAACAAGGACATCTGGATGAATGGCCAGGATATCCGTGACCACCTTTCTGAGGGTGTCGCCGTGATTATAAACGGGTACAACAACCAGGATCTTTATCTGTTCAGACGTCACTGTTTCCAACCACTTGGCTTATTTATATTTGCAGAAATAAGGGTATGCCCGGCATCTGGCCTTCATTAATAATTATCTTGTCCCTTATCCCTGGAGTCAAACTTTTTTTCCCATACCGCCTGACATCCTTTGCGGCTTCTGCCAGCCCGAAAAAAAACAACCTGTCTTCAAGTCAGACTCGCTTAAGCCTGCTTTTCTCTGGAGAACCTCTCCCCGCTACGGGCAAAACGGATAAAGCTTCCCAGGTTGAGCACAAACCTTCGCCAGCTGTCTGGAGAATTCCACAGCATGGCCGCATAATCCACAAGCACCCGGGGGCGCTTGAAATGATCGCGGTAGAAAGAACGGTGCAGTTCCTCCAGGCGCTGCAGGGTAAAACCCTGGGGCACGAACAGGAAATGCATGCAATCCATGCGGCTCCAGTCCTCCTGGAAGTCGCCGTATTCACGGATCGTTCGATAGACCGGCGCCCCTGGAAACGGGGTGAACTTGGTCAGATTAAAATCATCCACAGGCAGAGAGAACAAGAACTGCCTGGTTTTTTCCACGCTGGCCTCTGTTTCTCCCGGCATTCCAATCATCAGCAGCCCTTTGACCCGGATACCGTATTTCTTGATCAGCCGTACGCGCTCGGCCAGCTTCTCCAGATTCACTTTCCGGTTCAAGGCATGCAGCATGTCCTGATCCCCGCTTTCAATTCCCAGGCTGATCATCCAGCAGCCTGCATCTTTTAACCTTTTCAGCAGGGATTCCGTCAAATGCTCCGAGCGGACAGCGCAGTTGAAACTCATGTTCAAGGGCCTGTTGACAAGCATGTCCGTGAGTCTCTCCAGACGCTTCAGCTTGAAGGAAAACTGGTCATCGTAAAAATTGATATGCCGGACTTTGAAGTGTTGATTAAGATAGCGCATATGCTCATATATGTACTCCGCAGAATTGAAACGGTAACTTTTTTGAAAAACGGAACGGTCGCAATAACTGCAGGAATACGGGCAGCCCCGGCTGGTAATGGCGCTGGTGTTGGGGGCCTTGGGATAATTGAAAATGGGCAGCGGGTAGCTCTTGGGAAAACCTTCCAGTTTTTCATAGGCAGGGTAAGGCAGCTCATCCAGATCATCCAGCAGGGGGCGTCGACCAGTGAAGACAACCTCCCTGTTTCCCGGCTCCCTGTAGATCAAGCCCGGTATCCCCGGGGCATGGCCGCAGTTTTGCATAAGCTGCGCAAGGGTTTCCTCCCCTTCTCCAACTACTGCATAGTCGATTACCGCATGCTGGTGCATCATCTCTTCCCCCAGGGAGGAAACATGCACTCCTCCGAAAACCACGCGGATATCCGGCAGCAGTGTCTTGGACTCACGGGCCAGCCTGATACCGTCCAGAAATGACGAGGTGGTGCAGGAGAATCCAATATAAGCCGGACGCTTATGTATGAGAATGTCCTTCAGTCTTTGAACTGAATCAGGCCGGGCATTAAAATCCACTATATCCGCTTCAAGTCCGCGATGCTCAAGATAAGAAGCCAGCCCGCACAGACCCAGCGGCGGCATGATGTTGGCCATCCTGGATATATCCCGTCCAGATTTGCCGGAACTGTATCCCAAAGGATGGACCAGTACGATCTTGCTATGATCCACAGGATGCATGAAGAGATCTCCTGAGTTCACCGCTGCACACGGCGCGTTCTCTTTTTCTCGGCTTCTATCAGCTTATCCCAGATAAGGCCGCGATACCCGAATCTGCGCATCACGTTCATACGGTCCTGAGCCTCCTGCGGGGGGAAAAAGCAATTCCTGCAGCCATCTAGGGCTTTGGCCGCAATTTCATGCATTCTGTCCCGCTCGATTCCTGGACTGTGGTAATAGACAGGCCTTAGCAGGGAGGTTGATTCATCCAGAATCCCTTCTTTTATTGCGTGAGCATGCAGCTTTGTACCCGGCAGAATGCGCAGCCCTGAATATACAAACGCAACACAGTCCTCCAGCTTGCCTATATTGCTCAGAGTTTCCCTGATAGTAGCCTCGGTTTCATTGGGTCCGCCTATAATGAAATAATGTGCTACCGGGATACCACGTCTTACACAGGCAGCATTGAATCTCAGAACATCAGAGGAGCAAAACCCCTTGCCCAGACCTTCCAGGGTGGGCTCAGCGCAAGAGTCGGACCCCACTTCCATCCCCAGAAGCCCGGAATGCAGCAGCAGATCCAGATCATCGTCCCTGATCGGATCAGGGCGGAAAAACGCACTCCAGCGCACCGGCAGATTGCGTCTGGCCAAGGCCAGGGCCAGCTCCAGATAATGTCCCCGGCAATCATTGAACACGGAATCGGTAAAAAATATATGCTCCACTCCATGATCTCTGGACAATTTAGCTACATCCTCGACCACTTCTTCGGGGTGACGGGCACGCAAAAAGGGACCTTCCAGGGAGGGATAGCTGCAGTAGACGCAGCTGTGCGGACACCCCCGCTTGGTTTGTAGACCGGGCAGCCCGCTTTCTTTATTGTAATACTCCAGGATATCTTTATCCACCAGAGGGGAGCACAGCTGCGACTTATGCAGAACTTCCTTGCTTCTTACGATGCGCGGACCGTGGCCGTTGTTCTGGATTCTTTCCAGCAGCTTCACAACAGCCGCCTCTCCTTCCCCCTCCACGCCGAAATCCGCGCCAAGATATTCCAGGATGGCTTCAGGCATTATGGAAAAGGCCGGCCCCCCTACTACTATCGGGGCTCTTGTAATTTCGCGGAGGCTGTCAATTATTCTTCTTGTCTGTTCCAGAAACCATCTGCTTTGATCGCTGAAAGAATCTACATTATCAATATTGCGCAGGGACACACCGACAACCCCGGGGGCAAATTCCAGCACCTCTTTGCCAAGCAGTTCTTCAGACTCATTGCTGACCAGATAGTCGAACTGCTTGACCTCGTGGCCGGCATTGCTCAAGGCCGAGGCAATCATGGCCATGCCCTGGGGATAAACCGGGTAGGGCTCAAGGCTTGTGTTCGTGGAAAGCAAAAACACTTTCAATGCAGCACCGCCTGTTTTGTCTTGTTCAACCTGCTTATTCCTCAGGCTGTTTTGCCTGGAAATGCTCTTTTGCGCTTGGGATCATAACGCCGATACGTCCCGTCATCCATTTCCTTGCCGATTACTTTTTTGAACAGATTGGCCATGCGCAACTGATGCCCTCCCTGGCCAAAAAAAGCATCCCAGGCGTAGTAGTAGAGCTCCTGAAGTTTGTCCGGGCTCATTTGCTTGGGCTGAAATACCACCCTGTCACAGGTATATTTGTTCCAGTCATTGCTCAGGATACGATTCTGCTTCTCCAGTTTTCTGCGGATGGGAGTGTGCGGAAAAGGAGTCAGGATAGTGAACTCTGCCATATCAAGATCCTCTTTTATGAGGAAGTCCACCATTCGCTTTATATAGCTCTCGTTGTGATCATCCATGCCCAGCAGAATCGTCCCTTCAATACCAATATCATGATCCTTGAGCATCCTTATTCTTTCCCGGATAGTCTTGGAATCGTCTATAACGGCCTGATACACGTACCAGCATCCAGCCCGGGCAGCCAGATCAAGGATCTCCGGGTCATAAAGCACCGGGTGCGAGATCCATTTGCGTTTCAGCGGGATCATGGCTGTAAAAAACTCCTTGAGCCACTCCCGATCCTGGGCAAGGGAGTTGTCCACGAAAAACAAACGGTTATTGGGAATGGATTCAACTTCCCGGATAACCCTGTCCAGTGGTCGGGGCCTGAAGGAGTTGCCCCCCAGATATCCCACGCAGCAAGGCATGCAATTGAATCTGCACCCCCTTGAAGCATGCACCAGGTCCACCATCTGCACTCCGCGATAATTGTACAATTCCCTCTGCAGTAGACTTCTGCGCGCCGTTCCCACCATGGAGATCTCCGGGGGGGAATTCAGATAGTCATACCTCCTGCGCAGCGCCCCGGCTCTTAGATCCTGGATGACCTGTCCGAAACGGCCTTCCACTTCACCAAGAAACAGGGAATCAGCGTGTCCTGCAGCCTCTTCAGCGTGCAAAGAGACTGCAATGCCGCCCATAATCACGGGGATGCCCATCTCCCGGTACCTGTCCGCGATCGCGAAGGCCCTGGGCAGCTGGCAGGTCAGCATGACTGATAAGGCGGCCAGGTCTGCCGCAGGATCAAAATAAAGATCCTCAAGATTGTCGTCGGTAAAGTCTATTTCAACACCGTCCGGAACTTCAGCCGCAAAAACCACCGGTCCGTGCGGGGGGAGATGAAACTCGGTCTGCCTTTCCAGCTTAGGCCATCTGGGATAGATGAGATGCATTTTCATAAAAAAGCTTCCCGTATTCAGGTTTTGGTTGTGGACAAGCTGTTTTCAAGCACCTGACACTGGAGAACCAGGTCGTCCATGGTGTGGACCTGTTTGCTGCCCAGCCGTATTGAATCAGACTCCAGGCGCACCAGGGCATAGGGTCGGCTTTGAGAGCGCAGTTCTGCCTCCAGCACCACAAAAACCGCCCCGGCAGCATCATGCCGACAGGAATCAAGCCAGGGATCGATTCCCCCGGGAGGCTGGAGGTCGCATGAACCTGCAAGCATCATCTCTGCTTCTCCGTCGTTTAAATCATACAGTGCCGCCTTTACCCCTCCCAGGGAAAAAGGACTCGAACGGTGCAACACATATGAAGGTCCGGTGAGTCCGAAACGCAGCGCCGTCTCTCCCAGGAAGCAGTTTGGCAGAGTATAGGTAAACAGATGTGGACTTGGCCATCGCCCTTGAGTGTCAAACACTGTACCCAGAAAATCCACATCCGTGGATATGCATCCAAAACGGGTAGCGGCTGCGATGCCTGCGGGGTGTTTATCAACCTTTCCGGCCAGGCCGGCATCCTCAAGTGACTTGGCTGCTGCAGCGAGACCGATTTTGGAGAAGGCGTCCATTCTGCCGAAACGCTCATCCGGTGATTCCAGTACTTGTTCCCTGGAGGGCGCCCGCAGCGATTCGCCGGGCGATGCAAACTCCTGCATGCCCCGGCCGGGACCTGTTGAGGTTAGCCACCCCATTCCGGTTAAAAAAGCCTGCATTCTCAACACTCCGGCAGTTTCAGGACAAGGGCCGCGTTGATTCCGCCAAACCCGGAGTTAGTGGTTACAATAACCCGGCGGTCAAGACTGCTGGACCGGGAGGAAACATATCCGGCGGCAGCATCCTCCGGATCTTCCAGTCCCACTGTAGGCGGAACGACTCCGGCATGCAGGGACTTGATGCTAAGAGCCGCCTCCACCCCGCCGGCCGCTCCCAGGGTATGTCCCAGGGCTCCCTTTACCGAGTAGACGGGCCGGGCGCGATCTCCAAA
>PWGS01000214.1 GCA_003554505.1 Desulfonatronospira sp.
TGGCGGATACAGGACCCAGGCTCTGGGGGTATCCCGCCCTGGGGGTACTGGGCTATATCATCGCTGTTTTCCTGAGTCTCAGGCTGGTTATGGCCATGGTGCGCTCCAGGAAGAGGTGACGATTTACTGAGCTTCAGGGATTAATGGATTGGGGGCTTCAGGAATTCAAAAATTCGGGGATGTTGGGATTTAAGGCTTTGAGGTGCGGGTGTCTTCCTTTTGCAGGGCCTGGGACAGACTTCTGGCGTAATCCAGAATGGTACTTTCGTCTTGTATGCCGTTGTCCCTGGCCCAGGCCGTGGTTTCCCGGATAATCCTTCCCACCAGGGGCCCCGGGGGGATCCCGGCGGCCTGCATAACCTGGCGGCCGTTTATAACCGGTCTGGCCTGCCCGGTGGCTTCGTTCAGCAAGGGCCTGATTTTTTTCAGGGCACGCTCAATTTTTTTCTGCTGTAATTTTCCCTGCTCTTCTCCCCGGGCTGCATGATCACAGACCGAAGCCCTGGCCAGAAGCGGCCAGTGAGGGTGCTCAACCATCTCCAGAATTTTCGAGGGCCGCATTTTATCGAGTCCATGCATACGCATATGGTTGGCTGCTACAGCCTGCATGGCCCTGGTAATCCTTCCTGGAAGCCTCAGCCTTTTACTCATTTCCCGGATTATGTTTTCAGCGGCGCGGTCATGACCGCGGTAGAAACCACTGCCCGGATGCCGGGCGGCGATGTCCGCCTTGCCCAGGTCATGGGTCAGCAAAGCCATATTCAAAGAGTCACGGGCAAAATGATTGGACTGGATGGCTCTCAATGTGTGTCTGAATACATCACCTTCAGGATGATGTCCGGGATCATGGTGGAGTCCCTTGAGGACCTCGACCTCGGGCAGCAAAACCGGCAGAAGCCCCAGGCGGTCCATGAGCCTGATGCCCCTTGCAAACTGCGGGCCGCTGAGGGAGGCCGTTTTCAGTATTTCCCGGCCCAGCCTTTCCGGAGCCACCCCGGATAGAGCCGGAGCCAACCCGGATATAGTCCGGCCTGTTTTCTCCTCTATTTCAAAACCCAGTTCACAGGCAAGGCGAACTCCCCTGAGCATGCGCAGGGGATCCTCGGTTATGCGGTCCCGGGGGTTTTCCACGGCCCGGATTACTCCACTGGCCAGATCCTTGTTTCCCTGGAAGGGATCCAGCAGGGGCAGGTTTTCATCCAGGGCCATGGCGTTTATGGTGAAGTCCCGGTGCCGGGCGTCTTCCGAGAACAGGCTGTGTGTTGTATCTTCCCTGTTTGGGCTGTCAGAGGGCAAAGCATGATTTTTTCTGAAAAGAGGGGTTTCCAGATGCTGCCCCTGATGGACTATGCACAGGGTGTAAAAAATGCGGCTTTTGCCTGTTTCATAAGCTCTGAAATGTTCATGCACAATGTCTGGAGGCATCTCCGAGGCCAGGTCAACGTCTATGACGCGGCGCTCAAGAAGAATGTCCCGTACTGCTCCTCCCACGATCAGGGAGGTATAACCATGTCTTTTCATGATGCGCATCACATCCAGGGCCGCTGCTATTCCCGGATGGTCCGGCATGCTGGAAAGACCCGGGTAAGCGTGGCTGCATGAGGGGTGGAAGCCTGAAAACCGGCTGTGTTGTCCGGAATCAGTTGACATTGATCAGGTATTGCCTTTTATGGTTTGAGGATTAACCGGTTTTCGTCCGGAAAGTGTTTCTTTATGGATGAAAACCAACTGTGAACAACCGGTCAGGTAATGCAAACCTCGCCATTGATGCGCCCTGGATGGTTGAAATATGCAAACCTGATTTCAGGATTCTGCCTGCTGTCTGACTACAGATAGGACCTGGCTCCCAGGTAACGGCTGCGGAAATAGGAAGATGAAAGGCTGCCCCTGGTGACGTCGCGCCCGCTGGAAGGGGCGTGAATGAATCTGCCGTTGCCGATATAGATGCCTACATGGGTCACTTTGCCGCTGCCGCGGGTATCGAAGAATACCAGGTCGCCCTTTTTAAGGGCGTCGCGGGATACCGGGGTGCCGGTGCGGTACTGCCTGGCCGCCACCCTGGGAAGATCCAGGCCGTTGTGGCGGTAAACCACCATGGTCAGTCCGCTGCAGTCAAACCCGGAATCCGGGGAGGACCCTCCCCACTTATAGGGCACGCCGATGAACTCCCGGGCTGTATTCACAAGCCGTCTCCGGACATAATCGGTGCCTTTTTCAGCCACCCGGGCCGAAGGATAACTTTCTGGAACCACGACAAAGTATTCCTGCAGCACCTCGCGGCTCCTGAGTTCCTTAGCCTTTTGCCCGGCCTGGCCGTGGCTGGAAAAGTTGCCGACACGGACCTTGTACAGACCGTCCCTGTCCTGAAAGTAATAAGCTTCCAGGCCCTGCTGTTCCAGTTTTTCCATAAGGGATACGGCATTGTCCAGAACAGAAAAGGCTCCAGCCTGGATGCTGTACTGCATACTGTCCAGCCGGGCCTCAGGGGGAGGGTGATCCAGTGCGGGCTCCCTTGGCGCGCAGGCGCAAAGCAGAACAATTATAAGCAGCAGATTGAGAATGCCGGGAAGGTGTTTCAGCATTCCGGATTATTTCCCGATTTCACAGTCAGTGTCAAGAGACGTCTGCAAAAAGGAAGTGCCCCCAGTTCTGCGCGATTTTGCTTTTTGCAGTTATATTTCGTCTGGTTCCACCTTGTCAGGCATTGACTAAACAGGCAGGTTGAGCTTATGTACTTACGGACTGAATTTTAAAAAATCTGTAGCCGGGTTTGTTCAGCAGGCCTTATATTATATGCCGGTTTATAATTTATGAGCAGGATAATTGCCTTTTCCAATTACAAGGGCGGTGTAGGAAAGACCACCAGTGTGGTCAATACGGCTCATGTTCTTGCTATGGAGGGTTATAAAGTACTGGTTGTCGACCTGGATCCCCAGGGCAACTCCACCTTGACCCTGAGCCGCAGCAATCCCTTTGATCACGAATATTCCGTGGGCAACCTCCTGGCGAATCGAGATCTTACCACTGAAAAATGCCTGGTGCACACTCCTTACAGTGTAGATCTCATCCCGGCCAATCTGCATACCTATTCTCTGGTGGCAGGACTTCCGGCCAATTCAGCCAAACGAATCTTCGGCCTGAAAAACAAGCTTGCAGAGTTTGCAGAATCAGGCGGCAACCATGATTACATCCTGGTGGACTGTCCTCCGCAGATTGAAGGCGCCCTTATTACCAACGCCATAGCCGCTTCCGACTATTACATACTTCCCATAGAAGGCGAGTCCGTATATGCCCTGCAGGGTGTAGGACATCTCATGCAGGCCATGGAGGCCATCAGGGAGGACAGCAACTCTGGAATACGCCTCCTTGGAGCTTTGATTACCATGTTCGACAGCCGGACCACAGCTGCAAAGACAGTGCGTGAAGCCATTGAAAAATATTTTCAGGATATGCTTTTCAACAGTGTTGTCCGCAGGAATACAGTCATCAATAAAGCCAACCTGAGCAACAGGTGTGTCTGTGATATGGAGCCCAGGTCCGCAGGATGCCATGATTATAAGGCCTTTGCCCGGGAAATGGTGGACAGGCTGGATCAAATGCAGAGGCATTAAAGCTGCTTTTTTTACCGCCCCAACTCTTAAACAGGGTCTGGCTTTCAGCCCCTTGTCCCTGACATATAAAACAAGAGAAAATACCAACACACTCCAAGGAAATTTTATGGCCAAGCAGAAGCAAAGCAAACAGAGCAGGCAAAGCAAGAAAAAAAGATTTCAGAATGAAAGCGGCCAAGCCTTGAAAAGTCTGCTCAATGATCAGGTGGAAACAAGCCTGAAAAGGGAGATCAGCATTTCCCACGGAGATAGTGTATCTGTCACCGGGGGGCAGCTTGACTCTAAGCAGGCTTTTCATGAGGGGAATATAAAGGAATCAGAAGCACAGCCAGCTGTTGAAGGGCAGAATCACAGAAAAATGCCCGGCTCCAGGGAGACCAAGGCCCGGATCATGGAGCGCATGCAAAAGCTTCTGGAGGAAATGGAACGTCTGGAGGAGGACTACAGTTATATCCGGACCCAGCTTGACCAGGCCATGCAGCACAGGAAGGAATATGACCGGAAAATGGATCAGCTTCAAACCGCCAAGGAAAGGCTGGAAGACGAGATAGCCAGGAAAGACATGTTGTTGTCTCAGCACCAGAGCAGGGAACTTGAGCTTGAATCCCAGCTGAACGAGAATATTCAGGCTCGGGAAGCTCTGGAACAGAAACTGCATGAAAAAGATGAAAGTCTTAAGCAGGAGGTCCAGGAAAAAAACGGCCTGGCCTCAGAGGTGGAATCGCTGAAGGCGAATACAGATGAGCTGCAGGAAAAGGTGTCCCGCCTGGAGCATCAGAACAAGGTCCTTGAAGGCGAAAAAAAGGAGCTTCTGGACAATCTTGAGAAGATGAAAAAGAAAAACAAAGATGAAGAAATACAAAAGGAAACCGGAGGGCAAATGTCCGTAAACGAGTGGAAAAAGAAAGCCGACAGCCTGTGGAACGGAGTAAGCTATTCAGCGCCGCAGCAGGCAATAGATTTTTTGACTGCAGCCATTGAACAAAATCCGCAACGGGCTGAACTGCATAATGACCGGGGGCTTGCCAATATGGACGAGTACAGGATGCAGGAGTCCCTGAACGATTTCAGCACAGCAATCAATCTAAAGCCTGATTTCGGCGAAGCCTACCATAATCGTGGGGTGGTCCTGCTGAAGCTGGGCAAGGAATTCGCAGCCAGAAAAGATTTTCAGATGGCTGCTTCTCACGGCGTCTGGATGGGATTCAATTATATGCAGCAGCCAAAGCACTCTCCTGGCGTACTGGAAAAGATACTTGCAGCGCTGGGGATAAGAAAAGGCAGACAGACATGATTATAAAAGTGGTATTTTATTCCATGTATGGACATGTGCTGGCCATGGCCCGCGCCGCGGCAGAGGGAGCATCCAGAGTCAGCGGAGCCAGGGTGGATCTTAGAAGAGTGCCTGAAACCCTTAGCCGGGATATTCTGGAAAAAATGGGAGCCCTGGAAGCCGCAAAAGAAATGCAGGACATACCCGTCTGCACGGTGGATGAACTGCAGGAGGCCCAGGGCATTATATTCGGGACCCCCACGCGATTCGGCAATATGTGCGGGCAGATGCGGCAGTTCCTGGACGGGACAGGCCAGTTGTGGGCCCAAGGAGCCCTGGTGGGCAAGGTTGGAAGCGTTTTTACCAGCAGCGCCACTCAGCATGGAGGTCAGGAGTCCACCATTCTCAGTTTTCACGTCACCCTGCTGCATCAAGGCATGGTAGTGGTGGGCCTGCCGTATACCTTTCAGGGGCAGATGGGCACTCAAGAGGTGACCGGCGGATCACCCTACGGAGCATCTACTATTGCCGGCAGCGATGGCTCGCGGATGCCCAGTCAAAACGAACTGGACGCGGCCAGGTTTCAAGGCGAGCACGCAGCGAATATTGCGGCCAGGCTGGCCTGAGCCTTTTCCAGCAGGCCCGGATTTATTTCAGGACAGCTCATGATCCTGGCCCAGGGCGTCCATGAGGCTTATGGTCAGGCTTAAAAAGTCTGCCTCAGTGAGTATTCCCACCAGTCTGCCGTTTATCACCACCGGCAGACAGCCATACTTGTGCTCCAGAAGCAAGCCGGCAGCATCCCTGAGGTTATCATCCGGGTGGATGGTTTTGACCCTGGTGTTCATGATTTCCTGAACCGGAATGCCCATATCCAGTTCTTCCTGGGTTTGACTGTCCACGCCTGCCAGTTTGGAAACCGTGGCTGAAAGAATGTCGCGGTGGGTGATCAGGCCGGTAAAACTCATATCGTGATCCACTATGGGGATATGCCTGATACGGGCCAGATCCATGAGCGACCTGGCCAGGGCCAGGTTGTCCGTTGCCTGCAGAGTAAAAATATCCCGGGTCATGAGGTCCTTTACAGTAAGCATAATTTCCTGCCTTGATTTGTCTTGCGTAACTGTTTAGTTTTCATCCGGAAACGGTTCTTTTTCCTTTTTGCTGCGCCTGCCACGCGCCTCGCATGATCAATCTGCACAATTATCCGTCAACCGCAATATACCCCACCCGACAAAAACCCTCATTACCCTTGCCTTGTGCGATAGTCAAACAATCTATGGACCCTGTCTCAGGCAAGTGCAGCCAGTTTATTGGTTATCATGCTGTGCAAAAATTAAAAATGGACAGAGGTGGAAAAAATTTCTAGAAGGGAAGCCGGATTACGGCTGCGTTGCTGGTTGTTCATGGTGTGAATGCATTCAATTCAATTGTTGTCCGGGGTGTAAAAATTGAGCGTTGATCCTAAAAGATTGCGGGAAAAGATGGTCCGGGAGCAGATAGAAGCCCGGGGAATCAAGGATGAACAAGTGTTGGGGGCCATGCGCAAGGTCCCCAGGCATATGTTTGTGGATGAGGCCCTGCAGGCACAGGCCTATGCGGACCATCCCCTGCCCATTGGTCATGGACAGACCATATCCCAGCCGTATGTAGTGGCCATGATGAGTGCTATGCTGGAGGGGCAGCCGGGAATGAAGGTGCTGGAAATCGGCACCGGATCCGGATACCAGGCTGCAGTGCTTGCGGAGATGGGAGCTGACGTCTATACTGTGGAAAGAATCAAAGCTCTGTATCAGACAGCCAGACAGCGTTTTAATCAGTTGAAATACTATTTTATAAAAACCAAACTGGATGACGGAACCACAGGCTGGCCGGAACAGGCCCCCTTTGATCGTATCCTGGTTACTGCCGGCGGACCTGATGTGCCTGACCCTCTCACGGAGCAGCTCAATGATCCGGGGATGCTGGTCATACCGGTGGGTGGAAGCAGGAGGCATCAGCAGTTATTGCGCGTTATAAAAGACAGGGGAGAAGTCAAAAGAGAAAATATGGGCAGGGTGGCTTTTGTGGACCTGGTGGGCAAGTTCGGCTGGTAAACAGGAGCATACTTGAAGATATTCCAGAAATGGATGGGCATGCTCTGGGACCTTGCTTCCAGGAAGGGAGCGGAAAAGGTCCTGATGCTGGTGGCCTTTACAGAGTCCATCTTTTTTCCTGTGCCTCAGGATCTGCTGCTTATTCCCATGGGGCTTGCACAGCGTAAAAAGGTCTTCAGACTGGCCCCCATCTGCCTGATTTTCTCGGTGCTGGGTGGTGTGGCGGGATACATAATCGGGCTTTTTTTTATGGAGCTTGTGGGGATGGCCATAATAGGCTTTTATGGTCTCATGGATCAGTATGAAATTATCCGGGAATGGTACGATCGCTATGATGCATGGGCTGTGGCAGTGGCCGGAGTAAGCCCGGTTCCCTACAAGGTGTGCACTCTGACCGCCGGGGCTTTCAAAATAAATCTGGCTGTGTTTATAATTGCCTCCGTGCTGAGCAGAGGAGCCAGGTTTTATCTCATTGCCGCCCTTATATACTGGCAGGGAGACAGGGCCAGGGAGTTTCTTGAAAACCGCATGGACTCCTTCATAGTAGCCGCCCTGCTCCTGGTGGTTGCCGGGTTTGTTGTCCTCAGGTTTATATGATCCCGGGTATTCAGGCAGGATTCAGGCAAAAGCAAAAATTCAGGAGTTGCCGGATATGATCCAGGAAGGCAGTCAAAGTTCCTGCCCGGGCGGGACCGGGCACAGCAAAAATTCATGCCACGGCAGATCGCAGGAAGAGCTCATAAGTTCCACTCTTTCAAGGATCAGATACAAGATCTTTATCATGAGCGGGAAGGGCGGTGTGGGCAAAAGTTCTGTAGCGGTCAACCTTGCTGCTGCACTGGCTGCGGAAGGAAACAGAACAGGACTTCTGGATGTGGATATCCACGGACCGAGTGTGCCACGTCTGCTGGGCATCACCGGGCTTCTTGAGGTGGGCAGCCAGAGTCTTATAGAGCCCAAAAGATACAATGAACGCCTTTCTGTCATGTCTATGGAGTCGCTTTTGAAGGATCCCGACCAGGCAATACTCTGGAAGGGTCCCATGAAGACTTCCGCCATCAGGCAGTTTGTGTCCAATGTGCGGTGGGGAGACCTGGACTACCTTGTTGTTGACTCGCCTCCAGGAACAGGGGATGAGCCCATGACAGTCCTGAAGACCATTCCCGATGCCCTGTGCATAGTTGTTACTACTCCCCAGGAAGTCTCTCTGGCGGATGTGCGCAAGGCGATTAATTTTCTGCAGTATGCCAAGGCCAATATCCTGGGCCTGGTGGAAAACATGAGCGGTCTGGTCTGCCCGCACTGCAGCAGGGATATCGCCCTGTTCAAGGCCGGCGGAGGCAGAGCCCTTGCGGCCGGGTATGGTATTGATTTTCTGGGGTCTATTCCTCTGGATCCGGCCAGCATAGCGGCTGCAGACAAGGGGGAACCCGTGGTTTTAAGCAGTGAACCGTCCCCGGCAAAAAAGGCTCATCTTCAGCTGGCTTCCAAGGGGGACAAGGCAGCCAAAGACAGCCTGGAGGCTGTATCCACTTCACACAAGTTCTAAGCCGGTCCTTGCCGTGTATATGGATTATGGGATTATGGGGTTGAGGGATTAATGATCAGGGGTGGGGGTGGAGAGATTGTAACCGACAAAAGTCTTGTCACGGCCAAGAGTTGCAGATTTTCTCGATGGCTTGTGCGGCTGAAGTCCCGGTTGCGGCCATTTAAGAGCAGCTGCTCAATAATTTTTAAAAAAATAGGTTAAAGGGGTTGCATTTTAATAGACAAAATAATATGTTTCATTTTTTAAGCGGCTGGCGTAGCTCAATTGGTAGAGCAGCTGACTTGTAATCAGCAGGTTGCGGGTTCAAGTCCCATCGCCAGCTCCATACGGAGGGGTTCCCGAGTGGCCAAAGGGAACA
>PWGS01000228.1 GCA_003554505.1 Desulfonatronospira sp.
CAGGGTGTTTCCCTGATGTTCTTTCCTGAAGGGCATCGCAGCCGGGACGGCGAGCTGGGGCGCTTTTATTCCGGGGCCTTCAAGCTGGCAGTGCAGACTGATACGCCTCTGGTGCCAGTCTGCATAAGCGGAACCGACCAGCTCCTGCCTCCGGGGCGATTCTTCATGGCCCCGGCCACAGTGCGCATGCAGGCCCTGGGCAGCATTGAGCCATCAGGTTTTTCCGGGGAATCAGACCATGTTGCTCTGCGTAAGCAGGTCAAGGAGCGTATAGACCAGGCTTTGGCCGATATGCGCCGGTGCAGCCAGGAGAGTAACAAATGACGTGGAAGCATGCATTCAGCCCGGGACTGGAATTTGCCGCCCCGGAAAAGATTTACAAGCGCCAGCTTGCGCTTTTAAAGAATCATGTACAGTATCTGTCCCGGAATTCCCGCTTTTACCGCAAGATATTCACTGACTCGGGACTGGATCAGGAAAGCATCGCCCAGCTGGACGATCTGCGGAAATTTCCCATAACCAGCAAGTCCGACCTGGAGGGGTACACGCAGGATTTCCTCTGCGTGGCGGAAGAAGAAGTGGCGGATCTCTGTCTTACTTCGGGAACCACAGGACATCCTGCCGCTCTGAAGCAGACCCGAGGCGATCTTGACAGGCTCGCTTTCAACGAAGAAACAGCCTTTGGGGCTGCCGGTATCCACAAGAGGGACAAAGTCCTTATAGCCGCTGCCATGGACCGCTGTTTCATGGCCGGCCTGGCCTATTTCATGGGGCTGATGCGCATCGGTGCCGCAATCATACGTGCTGGATCCAGCAGCATGCCGGTACTCATGGATCTGGTGCAAAGCCACAGGCCCACGGCCATGGTCGGAGTGCCCACACTGATGTTGACAGTAGCCCAGCGCCTGGCGGAAAAGGGGGAAGATCCGAGGTCGCTGGGCATGCAGCGTCTGGTATGCATAGGGGAGCCGGTCCGAAACCAGGATTTTACTTTGTCTCCGCTGGGCAAGAGGCTGCAAGAATTCTGGGGTGCAAAAATTTTTGGCACCTATGCCAGCACAGAGATGGCCACGACTTTTTGCGAATGTGAACAGGGGAAAGGAGGGCATTTTCACCCTGAGTTGATCGTGGTGGAGATATTGAATAAAGATGGGGAGCCGGTGAAGCAGGGAGAATCGGGAGAAGTGGTTACCACCCCTCTGCAGGTTGCCGGGATGCCTTTGCTGCGTTTCAGGACCGGGGATATGGCGGTTCTGCACACGGATCCCTGTTCCTGCGGCCGCAGCACCCCCCGCCTGAGCCCTATTCTGGGACGCAAGTGTCAGCTTTTGAAGATAAAGGGCACTACTGTATACCCTCAGGCCATTTTCTCTGTGCTTCAGGAGATTCCTGAAGTTGTCAATTTCTATATCGAGGTCACAGGAAGGTTTGCCCTGTCCGACCATGTCCGGGTGGTAGCAGGCACCCGGTCTCCTGGCTTAACCTCTCTCATGGTTGCTGAAAGGATCGCCTCCAGAATCAGAATCAAACCCGAGGTTGTTCTGACCGATCCAGAAGCAGTGCAGACCCGGACCATGGTCCAGGGTAAACGCAAACCAGCCACTTTTTTTGACCTCAGGGAAGAACTGTATGAGTAAGTGCAACAAATTCTGGGGGAACCATTTTTCCCAACCAGAAATTGAAAAAGCAAGGACTACGGGTCAGATACTGTCCATGGAGCTTGAACTGTCCATGGCCTGCAATCTGCGCTGCATCTATTGTTATGCTGAATCCGGCGCGCCGTTGGAAAATGAATTGCGTTTTGAAGAGATTACTGCTGCTGTTGACCAGGCAGTGGAGCTCGGAGCCAGAAGAATAATCGTTCTGGGCGGTGGGGAGCCTCTGGCTCACCCGCAGATCCTGCCTGTACTGCAGCATATTTACAAGCGCGGGGCAGCCATAGACCTCTTCACCAACGGCACGCTCATTACCGCTGAAACGGCTGAAATATTCGCTGAGCTCGGGGTCAGTCCTGTTATTAAAATGAACAGCATGAACCCCGAAGTTCAGGACCGGCTTGCCGGAAGACCGGGGGCTTTCCAGGATATCAGCCAGGGATTCAAACATCTGCAACAGGCCGGCTACCCTTCTTCAGGACTTGCCTTGGGCGTACAGACTGTCATATGCAGACATAATCTTGACGAACTGCCCGAGATGTGGGCCTGGATCAGAGAAAACAGCATGGTTCCCTACTTTGAAACCATTACTTTGCAGGGGCGGGCCAGAAAACACCCTGATCTTTTTCTGGAACCAGAAGAGATCCGCGATCTTTTTCAAAGATTATCCCTTATGGACAAAGAGAGATTTGGATTCGAATGGGAGCCCCATCCTCCGGTTGCCGGCCTGACCTGCATGCGCCATCTCTACACTTGCACGGTAACAGTACATGGCGACGTAATTCCCTGCCCCGGCGTTAACATCAAGGTGGGTAATATCCGCCGGGACAGTCTTGCCCGTATTCTGCACCAAAGCAGGGTTGTCCAGGACCTGCGCAACATCCGGGAAAACATCAAGGGAGCATGCCGGGATTGCGAACTGCATCCATACTGTTATGGCTGCAGGGGCATGGCTTACCAGTATACCGGCGACTATCTGGCGGCTGACCCTCTATGCTGGAAAAACCCCGAGAGGATATAGATATGAATTCAAAAGAACCTGTATCCGCTGAAGGGCTTATGCCTCACGAACGCCCCATGCGGCTTGTGGATACAGTGCTGTGCTCAGGAGATGACGGCTCGGGCGAGGCGGCAGCCAGGATTCACGACGGGAACATTTTTGTAGACCAAAACGGCCTTCTTGCCCGGGAAGCCCTGGCTGAACTCATGGCTCAGGCCTTTGCCGCCATAAACGGCAAAACCGCAGTCCAGTCCGGAGGCCGGGGCGTAAAAGGATACCTGGTGGGCATAAAGCAGATGCATTTCTGGGGAGAGGCCCGTGCAGGGGACTACCTGACCATATCCATTCGGCCTGCAGGTGATTTTGCCGGCTTTGTACTGCTTACCGGTGAAGTACGTTGTCAGAACAAACTACTGGCCAGCGGGGAGCTGAAAATCTGGCTGGCCTCTCAGGAAAGCGGCCAGGACTGAAACATGATCAAATCAGCACTTGCTTTGTTTGTGTTTATTCTGATGCCCTTCACCGGATGGGGGAAGGACCAGTCCATTCCTGCGGATGTTCTGGAAAAGCTGCATGAAATCCATGATTCCATACAAACCGTGTCCGGTTCTTTTGTTCAAAAGAAGCATCTGGATGTTTTCGATCAAACCCTGGTTTCCAGAGGCTCCTTTGCCATAGACCGACCTGGTAGAATCCGCTGGGCTTATGAAGAACCCTCTGTCTTCGGTTTTTCTTCAGACGGCTTGCAGGTGCGGCGCTGGAGCGAAGAGTCCGGCATGTCCCAGTCCGCCCCGCTGTCCAGGGATCCGGTTTTGTCCGTTATAGTTGACCAGATGCTTGCCTGGTCCACCATGGACTTGCAGGCCATAGAAGATCATTTCAGCTTGACCCTGGCTGAAAGCGAGCCCATGGTCCTCGAACTCGAGCCGGAGGCAAAGGAGCTCAGGGATATAATCAGTAAAGTGCTCATCAGCTTCGACTCCACATCTACTCACATAGAAAAAATAAGGATTCTGGAGCATGACAGCGACAGGACGAACATCCGTTTTGAAGAGGTCAGCCTGAACCAGGACCTTGACCATGAGCTGTTTTAATCCATGTCTATCCAGAACCTGGTTTCTCGACTCTTTGAGTTTCTTGCACATAGAAAACTCCTGTTGCTTCTGGCTCTTGCCGCTTGTCTGAGTTTTGCTTTTATCACGCTGAAGAACCTCAGCGTTTCCGAAGACATCAGCACCATGCTCCCCGACGATTCCTCCCGTACCGCTGAGGATTTCCGTAAGCTCAGCAGTGCGCAGTTGCTGTCCAGGATTTTTGTAATCCTTGAGGATCAAGACGGTAAAGCCCCGGACTCCCTTGTGCAAGCAGGAGTGAATATACGCTCGGAGGCCGGTGCTCCCTGGTTTGAACCCATGCCCTCATCCTCGGACAAGATGGCTCCATCTGAAGCCATGCAGCACCTGATGCACCTGATGCCGGCAACTGTGAGCGTACAGGATCTGGATCGAATGGAGAAGAAGGTCGAGCCTGATGCCGTGCGCCAGTCTCTGGAGCAGGCCAGGGAGGATCTTGCCGGCCTGCAGGGAATAGGACTCAAGAAGGTCATTCGTATGGATCCGCTGAAATTGCGAACGATTGTCCTGGAAAAGCTG
This sequence comes from Desulfonatronospira sp., assembly GCA_003554505.1. Taxonomy (GTDB): domain Bacteria; phylum Desulfobacterota; class Desulfovibrionia; order Desulfovibrionales; family Desulfonatronovibrionaceae; genus Desulfonatronospira. The sequence goes on from PWGS01000228.1 coordinate 4,308, forward strand.
GGCTTCCTGGATATGTTCGGAAATGATGCCGGCGCGGTGTTGGAATCCAGTGGCGTGTATCAAAGCGCTGACCGCAAAAGCGTGCTCGTTTCTCTGGAATCACCCGTGGACATGACTGATGCCCGGGGCTCCAGGGAGATGCTCCGGCAGCTTGAGGAGATAATATCAAAGCAGCTTCCAGACCATGCCCGTGCTCACATCATCAGCGGTCATTCATATACTGTCGCCAATGCCGACACCATTCAGAAGGATCTTGTGGTTGTGCTGGCAGTTTCCGCACTGGGCATTCTGATCCTGTACCTGGGCTTTGTGCGAACGTGGCGCGGGCTGATGGTTTATGCCATTCCCTTTGCATCCCTGCTTGCAGGTATTGCCGCCGTGGCTGTGACAAGCTCAGCGGTGTCCGGCATCACAATAGGCTTTGGTGCTGTACTCATGGGGCTGTCAGTTGATTATGGCCTGCATGTCTACTATGCGGTTCAAAGCGGTCCCACCGCAGTCAAGGCCCTGACCCGGGTGTGCAGACCGATCCTTTTCTGCTGGCTTACCACTTGCGGTGTCTTCAGCATGCTGTTTTTGTCCAGTCTGCCTGGACAGCGCCAGTTAGCTCTGTTCACCATTTCCGGGCTGAGCGCCGCCATGCTTTTGGCCCTGATGGTCCTGCCCGTTTTTTTGTCCGCTTCTGGATCAGTTCCGCAAAGAAAGCTTTTTGCGGCATTCCGCAGGCAGAGTTATGTCGGCAAATGGACGGCTGTAACCGTCTTTCTGGGGCTAGTTCTGTCAGCCGCGCTTTGTTGGCCCGGGATAAGCTTTGACGGTCGCCTGCAGGCCCTGAACAAGGTCCCTGAAGAGCTGGCAGAGGCAGAGCAGGCCGTAACCGAATCATGGGGGGATGTGCGCGGCATGGCCATGATCTTTTCTGAGGGCGATGATCTGGACATGTCCCTTAAAAATGCAGACAACCTGTTCAGACACCTTTCTGCAGAGCTGCCCGGAGAGGCAATCATAAGCCTTGCTCCCTTGCTTCCCCCAGAATCCCGGCAGCAAGAGGCCATGGAGGGATGGCAAAAATTCTGGTCCGAACACCAGACAAAGCTCAAGGAGATAATTGACAGGGAAAGCCGGGATCTGGGATTCTCGGCAGAGGCATTTGATCCCTTCTTTGATTTTATAGCTGCAGTCCCTCAACCGGTCACCCAAAAAGAGCTTCATGTCCTGGGTCTGGGAGATGCGATGGATATGCTTGTGTATACGGAGGAAAACTCATCAAGAGTCGTGACCATGGTTCCAGACAATCCTGAGGTGCATGCGCTCTTTGCATCCGGGGTGGACTCCGGGGTACAGCCGTTTCAGGATGCCAGGCTGGTTTCCCAGGAGCTTCTGAGCCAGGATATTGCCGCTGATCTGCGTAAAGATATAACCGGCTTTCTTGTTGCAGCCGGCGTTTTTGTCCTGGCCCTGGCTGCCTTGCTGTTCAGGGATCTGCGGCGTGTTTTCCAGGCCCTGCTGCCGGCGGTGGCCGGGCTTTCCTCCCTGATCATCGGGGCTGCCCTGCTGGGTCTCGAATTCAACCTTTTTTCGATAGCGGCCATGTTCCTGGTTCTTGGTCTGGGCGTGGATTACGGTATTTTTATGACTTTACGCATCACCTGCAGGGAAAATGCGGTAACCGAGCGGGCTGTTCTGGTTTCCGGCCTTACCACCCTGGCAGGATTCGGGGCACTGACTCTGGCTGATCACCCGGCTCTTTATTCCATTGGGGTCACCATCCTCACAGGGATTGGTCCGGCCATGCTCGCGGCTATTATTCTGGTTCCGGCTCTGGAGAAAAAGCACCATCATGGTTAAGGTTGTTCTGCTGTTGTTTTTTTTGGGTGGATGCGCCTCCCAGTTCTCTCCTCCAGAGGAATACGTTGCAGTATCCCCTGATACAGGACTTTCATGCAGCCTGGATATTTGGTCCGGGGCCGGCGGCGCGGTGGGTCTCAGGCATACGGTCTTTCTGGAAATCCGGGAAGAGCACAGGGTCCTGCAGGGGTTGATGCTTGTGGACCGGGATCGCGGGCAAATCAGGATTGCAGGCCTGACGGAAATGGGGATGAAGCTTTTTGATCTTTCAGTGAGGGAGCAGGAACTTGAAAGCCATTATCTGTCGTCAGCCCTGGGCGAAAGGCGGGAACCCCTGGCCCAGCTGGTGGCCAGCAGTGTCCGGAGAATTTTTCTGTACTCCCGGCCAGCATCCGAGGCAAAGGTGTACATGGGTCCTCATTCCGTACTTGTGCACAGCAGTTTTCAAGGTGAGCCCGTATTACAGGAGTGCACACAGGCAGATGGACGCTTGACGCAAGTATCCTGCCCCCGGGAGAACTGGCAAGTTGACTATACCGAGTATCAGGATATAGACGGGATGACTCTTCCCGGGCGTATAATCTATAATGATGAACGAGCCGGGTTCCGGCTGGTGCTTGTATTACACGAGGTGCAGGAAAAATGAATGCTGTCAGAAAAGTGGTTTTGTCCGCCCGTTACCATTCCCCGGAGGTTGTAGACAACAGGACCGTCAGGCAATATTTTTGCTTTTCTGCTGATTTTGTCGGGTTTTCAGGACATTTCCCCGGAGATCCGGTATTGCCGGCAGTGGTGCAGATCTGCATGGGGGTTGTCCTGGCGGAGGATTTATGTCCGCCCGGGCAAAAGAACAATATGCTGCTGGAAAAGGTCAAGCGGGCCAAGTTTCTGCGTAAACTAACTCCAGAGCAGATGATCATGGCGGAATGCAAAGCTGATGGCCAGGACCTGCTGTCTTTTGGCGTGCAGCTTACGGTAAACGGGGAAACGGCTTCCTCGTTCACACTCGAATTTTCTCTTTCGCAGAAGGACCGGCCTGATGCATAAGCCTTACTTTCCCAGCGTTGACGGCCATCCCCCTCCTCTCAGGGCGGTATGCTCCCGCTGGGTCAGATTTGAAGAAGTGGATCCCCTAGGTATTGTCTGGCATGGCCGCTACCCCAGTTACTTTGAGGATGCCCGCATGGCTCTGGGAGAAAAATACGGCATCGGCTATATGACATTTTATGAGCATAACGTGTCTATCCCCATAAAACGGATGCACTTGGATTACCACGGTCCTCTGGGTTTTTCAGAGGAATTCACAGTGGAAGGGATTCAGCACTATTGCGAAGCCGCTCGTATAAACACTGAATATATCATACGCAATAAGGCCGGAGCAGTGACCACCAGGGGATATACCGTGCAGATGATGCTGGACGCAGACAGAAACATCCTGATGGCTTTTCCGGACTTTTACAGTGAATTCTGCAGGAGATGGAAGCGAGGCGAGCTTTGAACAGAGTGTTCGTGCAGGATATCCGGATTGCAACCGCGCTGGGGAATCTGGAGCAGACTTTCGCCGGCCTGCTGCGCGGAAGTACAGGCATAGGCCCGATCAACCGCGGATTTTCCGGCAATGCAGCCACTATTGCTCTGCTGGAGCAGCCAGACAACACATCGTGCATACATACCCTGTTGGAACTAGTGCTGCAGGATTTTCCCGGCCTGTCCAGAGATACTGTGCCCTTCGCCGCCACCACCAAGGCAGGAGTGGACTCTCTGGAAAAGGTCATGCGCGGGATTCCGGCCGACATTCAAAACGCCTTCCCCCAATGGCTCTTAAGCCGGGTCCGCAGGCGAATGTCCCTGGACAGAGCCGGCTTGGCTGTTAGCGCGGCCTGCGCCTCATCCACCATTGCCCTGGCCCGGGCAGCCAGAGAGGTTGCTTTTGGCCGGGCCGAGTCAGTGCTGGTGGTTTGTGCGGATGTTGTTTCCCAGTTCGTATACCAGGGTTTTTCCTCGCTTCAAGCCCTGGATAAAACAGCTTGCCGCCCTTTTGACAGCAACCGTTCCGGTTTGAGCCTGGGGGAGGGGGCTGCTGCCATACATCTGGTCAGTGAAGACAGAGTCCGGGAAAATACTGTATCAGTCATCGCTGAAATATCAGGCTGGGGCGTGGCCTGCGATGCAGTGCACATAACAGCCCCGGCCCGGGATGGATGCGGTCTTATTGCGGCCTTGAACCAGGCACTGAGCCGGGGAGGACTGTCTGCAGGAGATGTAGGGGCTGTGCATGCCCACGGCACGGGAACAGTTTACAACGATGCCATGGAGATCACAGCTTTCAAGTCAGTTTTTGGAGATCGCGCCCGGCCCGTCTACTCGGTAAAGGGAGCCCTGGGACATACCCTGGGAGCGGCCGGCGGGGTGGAGGCGGCTCTTAGCATCAAGTCCCTGCATGCCGGAGTCGTTCCGC